>NZ_JBHVJT010000031.1:70735-94945 GCF_042798815.1 Kitasatospora sp. NPDC057738
TGGGATTCCCCCCGGGCGCTGGCGGGGTACTGGGGCGGTTTGCACGGGGCTGGGACGGGGGACGGGTGGGGGGGGGGGGACGGGGGAGGGCGCGGGGCACCCGCCCGCCACCGGGTGCCCCGCGGTTCGACTCTCGGCGCAACTCTCAGTGCACGACGGGCAGTTCCAGCACCGACCCCCGGTCGCCGCCCCAGCCGATCCGGTAGCCCGCCTGCCCGTCGGCCGGGAGGAGCTGGAAGGAGTCGGGGTTGGCGGCGGCAACGGTGAGCCTGATCCGGTCGCCGGGCCGGAACAGCACCGAGACGGGCTGGAGGTCGATGGTGACGCGTTGGGCGCGGCCCTGCGGGAAGTCCTCGGCGTCCTCGGCCGCGTAGCTGCGCGGGGTGCGCAGCCGGCGCCAGTCCGGGTTGTCGTCGCGGTCGGCCACCGCCCGCTCGGTCAGGGCCAGTTGGCCTTCCGTCAGATAGGTGACCCGGCCGTCCGGGGAGACGTCCTCCAGGTAGACGTGCAGGGCGCCGCGCGCCGAACCGGCCAGTCCGGTGACGTCGAGGGTGACATTGCCGTTGCCGGTGACCCGGGTGTCGGCGGTCACCGGTGCGGTGGTGTAGCTGAGCAGTTTGGCGTCGACGGCGGCGCGGTCGGGGTAACTGACCTCGTCTCCGCTGAGGTTGGTGTTCCAGCGGTCCAGCGGGCCGGTGCCCGCGGTCGGGTCGAGGCGCAGCAGGTCGGAGCCGCCGCGGCGGTCGTCCGCCAGGCCGCCGAGGGTGCCGCCCGCGCCGAGGGGGAACCGCTGGGTGCGGGTGCCGGGCACCGGCCAGCGGGTGGTGGTGCGCCAGACGCCCTCGTTGAAGGTGTAGTAGTGCACCTGCCGGCGGCCGTCGGGGCGGGCGTTCCCCCGGACGTAGCGGTCGAAGAAGTCGACCACGCGCCGGTCGTTCTCCTCGTGTTCCCGCGCGGTGAGCGGGCGGGCGGGCTGGAACGGGTCGGCGAGCCAGCCGGCGCCGTGGTTCCACGGGCCGATCCAGTCGTCCTGGGTGTTGGACAGGCCGGTGAACTGGGAGAGCACCCCGTTGGCGGTGCCCGCGTCGAGCCAGCCGGCGCGGGTGAGGACGGGCACCCGGCCGGCCTCGACGGCGTCGGTCCGCTCGCCGACGCTGCCGACCGTCCAGCTCTTCGGGCCGTCCCGGTAGTCGCGGTGGACGCCGGCGTGCGCCATCTCGACGAGGTTGGCGTTGTTCGTGTGCTCGGCGCGCGCGGCGGCGAGCAGGGCCGGGCCGTCGGGTCCGTCGACCGGCCGGGGCTGGAAGCCGGTGAGGCCGACGTCCGCGCAGAGCCTGCGGGTCTGCTCGTCGGTCTCGCAGGTGGTGCCGCCGGCCCCGTCGAGGATGCGCAGCAGCAGCGCGTACTGGGCGATCCGCGGTTCGATGAGCACGCCGCCGGGGCGCACCAGGTCCTCGTACGGGTCGAAGTCGTAGGAGATGGGGGCGGCGGCGGTGATGTGGTGGTTGCCGAGGGAGGTGGCGAGCATCGCGGTGTCGCCGCCGTAGGAGATGCCGGTGGTGCCGACCCGGCCGTTGGACCAGGGCTGGGCGGCGATCCAGTCGCTGAGCGGGCCGCTGTCGGCGGTCACGTCGGCGCCGAGTTCGGAGGTGAGGGTGCCGAAGGAGGCGCCGGTGCCGCGCAGGTCGGCGGTCACGAAGGCGTAGCCGCGGGCGGTCCACCGCTCGGCCTCGCCGCTGGTGCCGCCGGGTTGGCCGGCCCGGACCCGGGCCCGCCAGTAACGCTGGGTGACCAGGACGGTGGGCAGGTGGGCGCCGGCCCGGGTGCCCTCGGGCAGGTAGACGTCGACGGCGAGGCGGACCCCGTCCGGCATCGCCACGTAGCGCGACCGCAGATGCGGCTCGGCGGGCCCGCCGGCCCCCGCGTCGGGCCCGGCGGCGGCCGCCGGGGCGACCGAGAGTCCGAGTGCGGCGGCAGCCGCGACCAGCGCCGCCAGCGGGCGGCGCGACATCTCCCGCCTCATCGGACGGTCGCCTTCCGGGGGCCTTCCTCCGGGCGTACCTCGGCGCCGTCCGGGACCGTCACCACGGCGGCGTCCCCGACGTCCGCGCTGTGGAAGGGCTGCCGACCTGCCTGAATGCTCATTGCGACGACCTGGCCTCTCTCGTACGAGCGAGTAGCGTGGTCCCGTCCCCCACCGTCGATGGGACCACGCGCGCCCGGCCGTCCACCAGAGCGCCCTACCCTGAGACGACCCCGATGCGGCCCTGACCCTCCCCGGAGTCCTGGACGTGTCCCGAGTCCTGGGCGTGTCCGCCGGCCCGGCCGTCGCCGAAGTCGCGCACCGCCTCGGTGACGATCGCCTCCAGCCGGGCGTGGTGGGCGCCGCGCCAGTAGGCCTGGCCGCAGTCGGCGCACTGGGCGAAGGCGTCGTAGGAGCGCTCGGTGCCGTCCCGCAGCTGCTCGCGCACCGAGGTCTTGGTGGCCGGGTGCAGGGTGCCGTTGCAGGTGGTGCAGCGGCTCCAGGGGGCGAGCGGCGGCGCGAAGCGGGAGAGCACGTCGCGCAGTTGCTCGGCGGGGCGGTGGCTGTAGACGTAGGCGCCGGCCCACAGTTCGCGCCGGCGCAGCAGTCCGCGGTCGCGGGAGAGCATGATCCGCTGTTCGGCGGCCGAGCGGGCGGCCAGGGCGGCGTCGCCGATGTCGGGGTTCTCGTACGCGGCGTCGACGCCGAGCAGGCGCAGCCGCCGGGCGAGGGTGCCGAGGTGGACGTCCAGCAGGAAGCGCGCCGGGCCGGGCACGGGCTGCGGCCTGGCCACGGCCAGGACGGCGATCTCCTCGCCGTCGGCCGGCACGTGGGTGTCGGGCACGGCCCGGCCGTCCACCCGCAGGCCGCCGACCTCGGTGAGCGGGACGCCCAACGACTCGACGACGTGGCCGAGGGTGGAGCTGCCGTCGGTGCGCAGCGCGGTGCGGCCGGCCCGCCGGGGCGCGGAGACGAAGAGGTGCAGCTCGGGGGCGAAGTCGAGCCGGATCTGAGGTCGGTCCACGCGGCCAGCATGCCAGCGGGCGGCGGGCCGGGGCCACCGGGTTTCCGGCCCGCCCCCGGGCCGCTCCCCCGGCCCCGCCGTCGTGGCCTCCCGGCTCGGGCCCGCCGTCGCGGCCTTCCGGATCGGACCCCGGGCCGACCTTCCCGGGTGGGCCGCCACCGCGGCGTTCGCCGTCAGGCCCCCGGCGGCGCGCCCGCGGCCACCGGCGACGGCGGTGGCACCGCGGGGCCGCGGTCCCGTGCCGCCCAGCGGGCGACCGGCCCCATCGCGTACCCCGCCGCGAGGAACACCCCGCCGAGGACCAGCCAGCCGGCCAGGCCCCCGTCCAGCAGCAGCGTCGTGAGCAGCAGCGGCCCGAGGGTGCGGGCGACGGCGACGCCGGTGCCGAAGAAGCCCTGGTACTGGCCGATCCGCCCGGCCGGGGCGAGGTCGAAGGCGATCTGCCAGCTGCCGGCCGACTGCTTCATCTCCCCGACCACCTGCAGGACGGAGGCGGCGACCAGCAGCGCGCCGACCGCCCAGACCGGCACGTCCAGCGCGGACAGCCCGAAGACGGCGCAGGAGCCGAGCAGCAGCAGCCCGGCGGCGCGGACCGCCCGGGCGGCCGGGTCCAGTCCGGTGATGCCGTGTGCCGCCCGGACCTGGAAGGCCAGCACCGCGAGGGTGTTGAGCACGAACAGCGCCGAGCCGAGCCAGCCGATCCCGGGGGCGCGCGCGGCGATCCAGAGCGGGATGATCAGGCTGAGCAGGGGCATCCGCAGCAGCAGGACGGCGTTGACCGCGGTGACGGCGGCGTACCGGCGGTCGCGCAGCACGGCGAGCCGCGGCCCGGCGTCCGACGGCCCCGCCGGGGCCGGGGCCTCGGGCAGCCGCCGCAGGACCAGCGCGCTGAGCAGGAAGCCGAACGCGGTGACGGCGAAGGCCGAAAGGTAGGCGGCGCGGGTGCCGACGCCGAGCGCGATGCCGCCGATCGCCGCTCCAACGGCCAGTCCGCCGTTGAGGGTCGACTGGATGTGGGCGAGCAGGGCGGTGCGCTGCGCGGGCGGCACCAGGGCGGCGACCAGCGCCTGGCGGGCGGCGGTCAGGCCGGACTGCGCGGTGGCGTAGAGGCAGACCGCGAGCAGGAACAGCGGGTAGGAGCGGATCACCAGGAAGGCGGCGACCACGGCCGCCGTGCCGAGTGCGAGCGCCACCGAGGTGCGGCGCGGGCCGCGCCGGTCGGCGAGGTGGCCGAGCGGGACGCCGGCGACGGAGCCGAGTGCCCAGGCGAGGGTGAGGCCGAGCCCGAGGGCGGTCGGCGACATCCCGACGACCCGGGTGAAGTAGAGCGCGGAGCAGGTGTAGTAGGCGCCGTCGCCCACGGCGGCGGCCAACTGGGCGGCCGCGAGGGTCCGCTGGGGCCCGGCGGGCGGCAGGGCGTCCCAACGGGCGGCTCGGTCGGTCGGCATGCTCCTCCTTCTCCGGTGTGCGGTGTCACCCGCCGGACGCATCCGGGCGGTCACCCACACGCGTCCACCTGCGTAAACGTCTTCACGGACCGTCACCCCTGCCCGCGACCGCCGGACGGGCGGCGCGCGGAGCCGATCTCCGCGACCGCCGGTGCCGGCACGCCCCCACTCTAGGGAAAAACCGGCCCAGTGGAACGGTCCAGTGATCAAGGAATTCCCTGGGCCAATCCGTCGCGCCGCCGCACCGCCGACCGACCCCTGAACCCGCGTGCGAGAGGCGCCAGTTGGCGCCTCCGAGCCCTTCCGGGCGAGCTCGCCCCGGCCTCGCCCGCGCCTCCGAAGCGCCGTCCGTACCCGCTCCGAATCCGCTCCGGCCGCCCGCCGCGAAACCGCGATCGGGCAGACCAAGGGCCAACTTTGACCGTGTTGACCCGTCAGTAGCGCCCTTTTATGCTCAACGGCGTTCGCGATCCGGCACCGGGCCGGGGCCACGCCGCCCACCCGTTCCCGTCGCCGTCCCCGGCTCGAAGGGTGGCCCCCCATCAGCACCTCCACCGCCCCCTCGGACTCCCCCAGCCGACCCGGCGGCACCGGCCACCCGCACACCCGCGCCCTCCCCGGCGGCCCGGACACCGCCGCCCCGGACACCCCTACCGCCCCGGACACCGCGGCACCGAACGGGGCCACCCGCCGCCGGCGCTTCCTCACCTACCTGCTGGCCGCGCCCACCCTCACCGTCGCCGCCGGTCCCGGCCCCGACGCCGCCGCGCCCGCCCCCGCACGGGCCACCGCCCCGACCCCCGTCCCGCGGCCCGCGGCGGCCGCCGTACCCGTCCGGGAGACGGCCCTCCCCCATCAGCTGATCGGCCTGCCCGGCATCCCCGACATCGTCGACCTCGGCGACGCGATGATCATCGCCGGCCTGCCGACCGCGCACCTGCTGGTCCTCGAAGTCACCCCCGCCGGCCGGGCCGCGCTGCACCTGCCCCGGCTGGAGGTCGGCCAGGGCCTCACCACCTCGATCGCCATGATCGTCGCCGAGGAGCTCGACGCCCGCCTCTCCGACGTCGACGTCCCGCTCTGCGACTCCCGCCCCGAGCTGCTCTTCAACCAGCTGACCGGCGGCTCCAACTCGATCCGCTCGCTGTACGACCCGGTGCGCGCCGCGGCCGCCGCCGCCCGCGCCCGGCTGGTGACCGCCGCCGCCAAGCGCTGGAACGTTCCCGCGGCCACCCTGCGCACCGCCGACTCCGCCGTCCTCGCCCCCGACGGCCGCCGCCTCGGCTACGGCGACCTCGCCGCCGAGGCGGCCAAAGTCGCCGTACCCGCCGTCCCGGCCGTCCCCAAGACCCCCGACCAGCTGCGCCTGGTGGGCAGGCCGACCGGCAGGATCGACGCCCGCGACATCGTCACCGGCCGCGCCAAGTACGCCGGGGACCTCCAGATCCCGGGCGCCGTGCCCACCGTGGTCGCCCGGCCGACCACCGTCAACGGCACCCTCAAGTCCCTGGACGCCTCCGCCGCCCGCGCCATGCCCGGGGTGCTCGGCGTGGTGCGGATCCCGACCGGCGTCGCCGTCCTCGCCGAGACCTTCGACCAGGCGCTCAAGGCCCGCGACGCGCTGCGCACCACCTGGAACCCGGGCCCGGTCGCGGGCCTGTCCGACGCCGACGTCCGGTC
This sequence comes from Kitasatospora sp. NPDC057738, assembly GCF_042798815.1. NCBI lineage: Bacteria > Bacillati > Actinomycetota > Actinomycetes > Kitasatosporales > Streptomycetaceae > Kitasatospora > Kitasatospora sp. NPDC057738. The sequence continues at coordinate 76,911 of NZ_JBHVJT010000031.1, forward strand.
CCGGCTGCGCGCCGCCCACCTGCCCTCGCTCCCGCCGCCGCTGCTCTCCCACCGGGTACAGGCGGAGTTCGACTTCGCCTTCGTCAACCACGCCCCGATGGAGGTGCTCACCGCCGTCGCCGACGTCCGGCCGAACCGCGCCGAGCTCTGGTTCGCCTCGCAGAGCCCGATCCTCGCCCAGGGCACCATCGCCGCCGAACTCGGCCTGCCGGAGAACGCCGTCACCGTCCACGTGGTGCGCGGCGGCGGCTCGTTCGGCCGCCGGCTGTTCTTCGACGCCGCCCTGGAGGCCGCCCAGGTCTCCAAGGCCGCCGGCCGCCCGGTCAAGCTGATGTGGACCCGCAACGACGACATGCGCCACGGCCGGGTGCGCCCGGCCAGCCACCACGTCGTCCGGGCCACCTACGGCCTCGGCCAGGTGTTCAGCTGGGAGCACCACGTGGCCGGCGTCCGGACCGACCTCGGGCACGGCCTCGGCGACATGCTCACCGCCGCCGGCTACAACCTCCCGCTGGCCGGGCTCACCGCCTCCGAACTGTTCTTCCTGCTCACCGAGAAGATCCCGTACGACGTCGGAGTGCCCACCCAGCTGCTCGCCGAGGTACCGCTGGAGCTGAACACCGGAAGCTGGCGCTCGGTCTACTCGGGCACCGTCCGGGTCACCGACGAGATCATGATGGACGAACTCGCCCGCCGGATGGGCCAGGACGAGCTGGGCTTCCGCCGCGACCGGATGCGCAGCGCCGCCGGGCGGGCGGTGCTGGACGAACTCGCCAAGCGCGGCGACTGGGGCCGCCCGATGCCTCCCGGCCAGGCCCAGGGCATCGGCTACCACGACGAGCACAGCGCCAGCGCCGGGTACCTGGTCGAGCTGGACGCCACCGACCGCGCCAACCCCCGGGTGACCAAGGCCGTCGTCGTCGCCGACGTCGGCCGGGTGATCAACCCCAGGGGCCTGGAGGCCCAACTGACCGGCGCGCTGGTCGACGGCATCTCGGTGATCCTGCAGGCCGGCAACCACCTGGACAACGGGGCCTTCCGGGAAGGAAGTTACGGCGACTTCCACTACGCCCGGCAGCGGCACACCCCGCCGGTGGTCGAGGTCCACCTGATGCCGCCGAGCGGACCGCCCGGCGGCGCGGGCGAACTGGGCGTCCCGGCCGCCTCGGCCGCCGTCGCCAACGCCTACGCCCGCGCGACCGGCACCAGCCCCCGCTCCTTCCCGATCGCCTTCTGACCCCCGGCACCATCCGACCACCTGCTGAGGAATCCCGACTCCCCATGCCCACCCACACCTTCGTCCTCAACGGGCGGCCCGTCAGCGTCGAGGCCCCGGACGACATGCCGCTGCTCTGGGTCCTGCGCGACAAGCTCGGCGTCACCGGCCCCAAGTACGGCTGCGGGGTGGGCGTCTGCCGCGCCTGCACCAGCCACCTGGACGGCGAGGAGTTCCAGCCCTGCACCCGGTCCGTCAAGGACTGCGAGGGCCACACCGTCACCACCATCGAGGGCCTGGCCGACGGCGAGGTCCTCCACCCCGTCCAGGAGGCCTGGCTCGCCTGCGACGTCGCCCAGTGCGGCTTCTGCCAGCCCGGCCAGATCATGACCGCCGTCGCCCTGCTGCGCCGCACCCCGAACCCGACGGACGCGGACATCGACCGGATCCAGAACGTCTGCCGCTGCGGCACCTACCCGCGGATCCGCGAGGCGATCAAGCAGGCCGCCGCGCGGCAGGCCGCCAAGCCCTGAGCCGCCCGAGTCGGCTTGAACCGCCCTCGACCGCCCTGGACCGCCCTGGACCGCCCTGGGCCGCCCTGGGCCGATCGGCATCCCGCGGCCCCTGGCCCGGCCGGCCCGGAGCACCTAGGCTTGCCGGACCCAGTCGCCGAGCCGGCAAGGATGACGCATGATCAGGCGCCGTTCACTGCTCGCCCTCGCGGGCCTGGGCGGGTCCGCCGCCCTGCTGCCCGCCGGGCCCGCCCTCGCCGCCCCGCCGCGGACCGTCGACCTGCCCGCCCCGCCGCGCACCGTCGACCTGCCCGCGCCCACCGTCGGCCGGCCGGTCGGCACCACGAGCCTGCACCTGGTGGACCACGACCGACCCGACCCGTTCGCACCCGCCCCCGGCCCGCGCGAGCTGATGGTGCAGTTCTGGTACCCGGCGCGCGGCACCGCCGGCCGGCCCCGCGCGCCCTACACCACCCCCCGGGTCGCGGCCGCGATCGAGCGGATCCTGCCGCTGGACCCGGGCACCCTCGACCTGGTCCGCCCCACCGCCCGCGCCGACGCACCCGCCCACCCGGGCCCGCTCCCCCTGCTGCTGCTCGGCCACGGCCGCACGGGCGGACGCAGCAACTGCACCGCGCTGGCCGAGGAGTTGGCCGCGCACGGCTACCTCGTCGCGGCCGTCGACCACACCTACGACGCCGCCGCCGTCGAGTTCCCGGACGGCCGGCTGGTGCGCAGCGTCCTGCCGGAGGACCCGCCGGACTGGGACGCCGCCGAGCGCAAGGAGATCGCCGCGCGGGTCGGCGACCTGCGCTTCGTCACCGATGAACTGACCGACGGCCGACTGCCGTTCCGGATCGACGAGGAGCGGATCGGCGTGCTCGGCCACTCCATGGGCGGAGCCGCGGCCGCCGAGGCACTGCGCCTGGACCCGCGCTTCCGCATCGGCCTCGACCTCGACGGCGGCCTGTTCGGCTCCCCTGTCCCGGAGCTCGGGCTGGACCGGCCGTTCCTGCTGCTCACCTCGATCGACGACCACGGCACCTGGCAGCGCTGGCGCGAGCACCACCACGCCTGGGGACGCCAACTGCGCACCCTGGGCGCGGGCCACCTCACTTTCACCGACCTGCCGCACGCCGCCGTCCCCGGCAACCTCCCGGCCCACCTGCCCCCCGAGGTCTACGCCACCCTGCTCGGCACCATCGCCCCCGCCCGCGCCACGGCGCTCACCCGCACCTACGTCCGGGCCTTCGCCGACCACTTCCTCCGCGGCCGCCCCGCCCCGCTCCTCGACGCCCCGTCCCCGCGCCACCCGGAGATCGAGTTCCGCTGGAGCCACTCGTAGGAGCCGCCGGCGCCGGGGCGCGCGCCCCCGCGGTCGGGGGTCCGGAGGCAGGCTCTGCCTAACTCGTCGGGCCCGCCGCCGGGTCGCGGCCGAAGAAGGCGGCGAGCCGGTCGTACGCCGGGGCGTCGTCGGGGACGGCGACGGCGGGGCCGAAGGCGTGCCGCTCCTCCTCCGCGCCGCGGTACTCGGGCTTGAGCGCACCGCCGGCCCAGGCGAGCGCGGCGAGCGCGACCTCGTGGTCCAGGCCCTCGGTGGACTGGCCGGTGGCGTGGGCCAGGTCCCAGCCGTGGACGGCGAATTCGGCGGTCTGCTGGTCGACCGGGAAGCGGGCCGGCAGGGCGCCGAAGCCGGGGAGCTCCAGGGTGCCGCCGAGGTCGCCGGCCGCGCGCCAGGCGTCGACCAGTTCCTCCGCCCCGGCCTCGAAGGCGTGCAGCCAGTCCTCCTCGACCCGTTCGAAGGGCTGCGACCAGTCCGGCTGCCCGCCCTTCGCCCGTACGGTGAACTGCCGCAGGTCGTGCAGGAGGTGGCTGATCAGGTCGCCGACGTCCCAGGAGCGGCAGGGCGTCGGGTGGCCGGCCAGCTCGACGCCGGTGCCGTCGATCAGCCCGGCGGTCTGCGCGAGGGCCCGGGCGAGCAGCCCGATCGGGTCTTCCGCTGCGGTCATGGCACACCTCTCGGTACGGGGTCCCGGTACGGGAGCACGGGTCGTGCCGGGCGATCGTAAGCGCGGGCGCCGACAACCGCCCGGCACGACACCGTGCCCGCCGGGCCCCGCGCGTCAGGCGGCGAAGCCGCCGTCCACCGCCAGCTCGGCGCCGCTGACGTACCGGCCGTCCTCGCCCACCAGGTAGGCGACGGCGGCGGCGACGTCCGCGCCGGTGCCGAAGCGGCCGAGCGCGGTGAGCCCGCTCTGGAACTCCGCCGACGGGCCGTCGGCCGGGTTCATGTCGGTGTCGATCGGCCCCGGGTGGACCAGGTTGGCGGTGATCCCGCGCGGCCCGAGCTCCCGGGCCAGCGCCTTGGTCAGGCCGATCAGCGCGGCCTTGCTGGTCGCGTACAGCGTGGCGCCGGGGAAGGCGACGCGCTGGGCGATGCAGCTGCCGACGGTGACGATCCGTCCGCCCTCGGCCAGGTGCGCGGAGGCCGCCCGGGCGTAGAGGAAGGGTGCCCGGACGTTCACCTCCAACACCCGGTCGACGTCCGCCAGGGTGAGGTCGCCGATCGGGCCGAGGACGCCGACCCCCGCGTTGTTCACCAGGACGTCCAGCCTCCCGAACCGCTCGACGACGGCCTCGACCACGCCCTCCACCGCCTGCGGGTCGGCGCTGTCCGCCCGTACGGCCCAGCCGGTCCGCCCCATCGCGGTGATCTTCGCGGCGATCTCCTCGGCCCGCTCCGCACCGCCCTGGTAGGTCACCACCACGTCGGCGCCGTCCTCGGCCAGCCGCAGGGCGACCGCCGCCCCGATCCCCCGGCTGCCGCCGGTCACCAGGGCCACCTTGCCGTCGAGCACCATCGCACCGTTCATCGTCATATCTCCAGAACTCCTCGTTCCGATCGCGGACATGACTCGATCCTGGTCCGGCGGGCTTCAAACCTCCGGCGGTATTCGGACGTTGCGTTCAAGATTCAACAATGCCGTGCGGCGCCCCCGCACCCCGGCGCACACCCATTAGTGGTAGTACGACCCGACCGCCGGCTGACCCGTCCAGTTGGGCCCGGCCGCCGGGTCGGCTCCGGCGTAGGCGAAGGGCAGCGCGACCTCCCGCCCGCCGTCCAGGAGCAGCAGGTGCCGGCGCGCCCGGTACTCGAAGCCGGCCGACCGCAGCGCCGCCACCACCGCGCGGGCCGCGCCGGAGCCGTCCGGGCGGCGCACCGACTCCGGGTCGAAGTGCGCGGCGAACCGGCCGTCCGGGGTCAGCCAGGAGGCGGCGCGGGTGATCGCGCCGAGCTGGTCGCCGAGGTAGTGCAGCCCGTGCACACAGGTGATCAGGTCGTAGGACCGCTCCGGCTCCCAGTCCGCCACCGCCGCCGTGACCAGGCGCAGGTGCGGCAGCTCCGCCAGGTCCGGCGGCGGGGCCGGCGGGCCGACCAGGTCCACACCGGTCAGCTCCACGACCGCCCCCGGGGTCCGGCTCCGGGCCGCCGCCAGCAGCGCCCGGCCCTCGCCGCTGCACAGGTCCAGCCACCCCGGCGTCGCACCCCCGTGCTCCGCCAGCCAGGCGAGCGGGTCGAAGCCGAGCTCGCGGGCGTAGCTGTTCACCCCGCTGAGCCCGCGCTCGCGGTTCATCGTGCTGTTGGCCACCACCGGGGAGGCGGTGAGCTCACTGTCATCGATCAGTCGGACCATCGGCCGACCCTACCGGCGAGGGGCGCGACGGCCGACCGCACGCGGAGGACGGGGCCCCGCAAGGGCCTGCCGGGGCCCACCAGGGCCCGCAGCGGCCCGTAACGGGCCGTTGATGGCCCGCGAACGCACCGGAACCGGCCGGAGCGGCCGCCCCGTCCAGGGCGGCCGCTCCGGCCGGTCGGCAAGGCTCCGTCGGGCGGCTCCCCGCCGGGCGGCCTCCCGTCGAAGGGTCAGACCGTCAGCGTCTGGCCCGGGAAGATCAGGTCCGGGTCGCCACCGATGGTGCGCACGTTCTTCCGGTAGAGGCTGTCCGTGTCGGTGCCGAACTTGGCCGCGATCTCGCTCAGGGTGTCACCGCTCCTGACGGTGTAGCCGCCCGCGGCGGTGTTCTTCGGCGCGACCGGCGCGGACTGCGCGGACTTGGCCGAGGGCTGCCCCTGGGGCGCCTGCTGCGCGGCGGCGGCCTTGGGGGCGGCGGGCTTGGCGGGCTTGGCGGGCTTGGCCGCGGGCGCGGCGGCGGGCTTGGCGGGCTTGGCCGCCTTCGCGGCCGGCTTGGCCTCCGCGCCGCCCGAGGTGTCGACGGCGGCCGGGGCGCCGCCCCTGCCCAGGCCCGCCTTCTGCGAGCAGACGGGCCAGGCGCCCGGGCCCTGCGAGGCGAGGACCTTCTCCGCGACGGTGATCTGCTGCGCCCTGCTCGCCTTGTTGGCCTGGGAGGCGTACGCGGTCCCGCCGTACGCGGCCCAGGTGGACGGGGAGAACTGCAGTCCGCCGTGGAAGCCGTTGCCGGTGCTGATGCTCCAGTTCCCGCCGCTCTCGCACTGGGCGACGGCGTCCCAGGTGGAGGCGGTAGCGGCGGAGGCCGAGGTGGCCGTGACGAGGCCGGCCACCGGCAGGGCCGCGACGGCGGCGCCCGCGACGACCGCCATCCGAACGCGGTGGCGCTTGGGGGTGGCGGTGGTGTCGGTGGCAGCGGCGGTCTCGTGACGGGGATTCATACAGGTCCTCTCGACAAGTCCCGGGTGGGCATGCGGAACCAGGCCCGGGACATGGGCCGGCAGTTTTTCGCTCACCTCACTCGACGGGCGGCCGGACACGTGTCGGACGTGCCGTGCCGCCCCGGTCACCTCCGCACGCCGACGGCCTGTTGGAGCCGGCCTCGTCGGCGGGCACCGCCCTCGCGCCGCTGGTCAGTCGGCGGGCAGTGCGTCGGGGTGGACCCGGGTGGCGCTCGTTGCGCCGCCAATGAAGCTAGGGGGCATCACCCGGACGCAGCAAGCAATTCTTGGACGTCGCAGGTCAGTTGACTGTTACCGGCGGTATTGATCAAGAAGCTGTGCCTGATTTGAATACTTTCGACCGAATTTCCAAGATCGAATGATCGAAATCCGTGCCCTCGCTCACACCTATCCCTCCGAGAAAGCTCACAGGCCATCCACGCGGAGGAATCGTCAGCTGACGCACCGTCACCATCCGGTCCGGAGTTCCCGGTTCCGCGCCGCCGCCGAGTGGCATCCGTCACGCCCGGCACGCACCGCGATCGGAAAGGGACTCTCAGTGACCGCCGTCGAGCTCCGCGTCCCGGGCCAACAACGCCGCCTGGACCCGGTTCTCGCAGCCCAGCTTGGCCAGGATCCGGCTGACGTAGGTCTTCACCGTCGCCTCGCTCATGTGGATCCGCGCCCCCGCGTCGGCATTGGACAGACCCTCTCCGAGCAGCGCCAACACCTCCAACTCGCGCTGGGTGAGCACCTCCAGCCGACGCCGCGCCGCCACCGCGCGGGCAGCCAGCGAGGCACTGCGGCCGGAGGCCAGCGAGTCGACGATGTGCCGGGTGGCGGCCGGCGAGAGGAAGGCGTTGCCGCCCGCCGCCGCCCGGACGGCCTGGATCAGCTCGTTCGGCGCGGTGTCCTTGAGCAGGAAGCCGGCACCGCCCTCGGTCACGGCGCGCAGGACGTTCTCGCGCTCCCCGAAGGTGGTGAGGATCAGGGCCCGCGCGCCGGGGGCGACCCTCGCCAGCTCCCCGAGCGCCGTCAGCCCGTCCATCACCGGCATCTGAATGTCCAGCAGCACCACGTCCACCCGGTGCGCCCGCGCGAGCTCCAGCGCCTCGCGCCCGTCGGCGGCCTCCGCGACCACCTCGATGTCGTCGGCGGAGCCGAGGATCATCCTGATCCCGGCCCGGATCAGCGGCTCGTCGTCGGCGACGAGGACTCGGATCACGCTGGTCATTCCCCTCGAACGGTGCTTCGGCTGCGGCACCATCCTCACATCCCGGCAGGACCGCTCCGAACCACCCCGATCCGGACCACCGTGCTCCGAAACCGGCCCGGCCCGCCCCGCCGGGGCACCCGCCCGCGCACGGGGGCACTCAGCCCCTGGCGACGTACTCCTGCTTCTCCACCAACGCCCCGTCCCGGAAGCAGAATCGCGCCACGTGCTCCTCGTTCCAGCCGGCGCCGGGCGCACCGTTCAGGACGAACCAGCGGCAGTGCGCGCCCGCCGGCACCTCGGGCCCCGTCCCCTTATAGGTGTCGGTGAAGAAGTTGTTGCCGCGCGGCAGCGTCTGCAGCACCTCGGCCTCGGCGGTGCCGACCCTGATCTGGTCGTACATCGGCTTCTGCACGGTCGCGTCGTTGGTGCCCCGGACGAAGGCGATCACGCCCCAGACCACCAGGCCGAGCACGATCAGCGCGACCGCGACCACCCCGAGCGCGCAGCCCATCGCCGGGCTGCGCCGCCCGCGCTCCGGCTCCTCGACGGGCGGCAGGCCGTCCAGCATCCAGTCCTCGGCCCCGCCCGTCGCCGCCGCGTCCTGCTCCGCTCCCTCGTACGGGAGCACGGCCGCCAGCCGGAAGCCCTGCTCCGGCGTGGGCCCGGCGTGCACCATGCCGCCGACCAGCCTCGCGCGCTCCCGCAGGCCGGTCAGCCCCTGGCCGCCGCTGACCGCCGCGCCCGCGCCGCCGCGTGCGCCCACGAGTTCCGGCGCGCGGGTGTTGCTCACCTCCACCACCAGCGCGTCCGGCTCGTACCGCAGCGCGACGGCGATCGGCGCGCCCGGGGCGTGCTTGTGCGCGTTGGTGAGCGCCTCCTGCACGATCCGGTACGCCGCGTGGTCGACGGCGGCCGCCAGCGGACGCCGGCCGCCCTCCACGGTGAGGTCGACCTCCGCCCCGGCCGCCCGGGAGGACTCCACCAGGCCGCCGATCCCGTCCACCCCGCCCCGGGCCGGCGGGCCGGCGGCGGCCGTCCCGGCGGTCGGCGGCACCGCCGTCGACTCGTCGTGCAGCACCCCGACCACCTCGCGCAGCTCGCGCATCGCCGCGACCGCCGCCTGCCGCAGCACCCCGACCGCCTCGCGCTGCCGGTCGGTGAGCGTCCGGTCCACCTCCAGCGCACCGGAGTGCACCGAGATCAGCGCCAGCTGGTGGCCCAGGCTGTCGTGCATGTCCTGGGCGATCCGGTGCCGTTCGCGCAGCCGCGCCTGGTGCACCACCATGACCCGCTCGCGCAGCAGCTGCTCGTTGCGCTCGCGCAGCGCGTCCAGCAGGGCGCGGCGCTGCGCCCGGTAGCGGCCGTAGAGCGCCGGCAGCACGGCGATCACGAGGAAGAAGCCGAGCGACAGCGACAGCACCAGCTTCGGCGAGAGCGAGGCGACATCCTTCACCACTCCCGTCACCGTGAACAGCACCCAGCCCACGACGAAGGCGCCGACCAGCGACCACACCCGGCGGATTCGCGCGCCGGCCGTCCAGCCCGCGCACACCAGCAGCGGCATCGGTCCGACCGACCAGCCGGCCAGGGCCGCGGCGGCGAGCAGCACGGTGGCCGGCAGCCCCTTGCGCAGCACCCACAGCACCGCGACGGCGAGGCCGAGGGGCAGCGCCAGACCGGTGTTGGCGAGCAGTTCCAACAGCGCGGCGAACCCGCCCATCAGCAGGGCGGCCACCGCCTCGCCCACCACCCGCCGGGGCCGCCAGGGCCCCGGCAGCGCCGTCCGTACCACCGTGTTCCAGGCCCGCGCGATCGCTTCCACGCGTCGAGGCTATCGGTCCGGCCGGGGCGTCCGCCGTCCTCCTTCGTCGCGGCCCCCGCCGACGAAAGTCGCCTGGTCGGCCCGGCGGACCACCCGCCGGAGCACCCGCCGGACCGACCGCCGGACCGACCGCCCGCCGGCCGCTCAGCCGAAGGCCGTGAGCAGCAGCGCCACGTCGTCCACCCGGCGGGTCGACCCGACCTCGCGCAGCAGCCGCTCGGCCGCCTGCTCCAGCCCCTCCCCCGCCGCGGCCCGGGCCAGCGCGGCCCGCAGCCGGTCCACGCCCTGGTCGATCGCCACCGCGGGGTCCTCGACCAGTCCGTCGGTGTAGAGGGCGAGCAGCGCCCCGCTGCCCAGCCGCAGGTCGCTGACCGGGTAGTCGGCCAGGTCGTCCACCCCGAGCAGCGGACCGCCCGGGACGTACAGCGCCTCGGCCCGCCCGCCGGGGTGGCGCAGCACCGGCGGGAGGTGTCCGGCCCGGGCGATCCGGGCGAGGCCGACGGCCGGGGTCAGCCGGACCAGGCAGCAGCTGGCGAGCAGCCCGGGGTCGAGGTCGAGCAGCAGCCGGTTGGTGCGGGCGAGCACCGCGTCGGGCGGGTCGCCGCCGGAGGCGAAGGCGCGCACGGCGCTGCGCAGCTGCCCCATCGTGGCGGCCGCGCCGACGCTGTGGCCCTCGACGTCGCCGATCACCAGGGTGACGTCCCCGCCGGTGACGATCGCGTCGTACCAGTCGCCGCCGATCTCCATGCCCTGGGTGCCGGGCAGGTAGCGGGCGGTGATCCGGATGCCGGGCACCTCGGGCAGCCGGTGCGGGAGCAGTGCCTGCTGCAGGCCGCGGGCCAGCACGAACTCGGCGTCGTACAGCCGGGCGCGCTCCAGGGCCTGGGCGATGAAGCCGCCGAGCGCGGTGAGCAGGGCGCGCTCCTCCACGGTGAACGGGCGCGGCCGGTCGAAGCCGATGATGCAGGTGCCGACCGGACGGCCGGAGGCGATCAGCGGCAGGAAGGCCCAGGCGCCCATCCCGTCCAGGGCCAGGCCGGGGTAGGTGGCGGCGAGTTCGCGCACCGACTCGAAGAAGACCGGGGTGCCGGTGCTGAGCGTCTCCGCGCCGGGCACCCGGGCATCGACCGGGGTGCCCTCGAAGGCCTCCAGGAAACCGTCCGGGTAGCCGGCCTGGGAGAGCAGGTGCAGCTGCTGGTCGCGCACCGCGTAGATGGCGAGCTCCTGGCCGCCGAAGGACGGCAGGACCTCCTCGGCCACCGCCCGGCAGACGTCCCGCACGGTGACCGCCTCGGTGAGGGCGCTGGCCAGCTGGAGCAGGTGGTGGGTGCCGCCGACCCCGGTGCGGCCGGCGGGCGGCGGGGTGGCGGGCGGTTCGGCGGCGCCCGGCGGCGGCTCGGCCGCGACCACCCGGGCGGTGACGCCGTGCGGGTCCGGGTAGAGCGAGAAGGCGAGCCAGCCGTCCGGCGGGCGGGCGGCCAGGAAGGCGGTGGGCCGCTGGGAGAACAGGGCGGCGCGGTAGCGGTTCTCGTAGACCGGGTCGGCGAGCCAGGGCAGCACGTCCCAGGGGTGGCGGCCGAGCAGGTCCTCGCGGCGGGCCCGGAGCAGCGGTTCGGTGGCGCGGTTGGCGTAGCTGATCCGGCCGTCGGGGTCGAGCGAGAGCACACCCTCCTGCAGCCGCTCGACAGCGGCCGCGGCGGCGGTCAGGTCACGCACGTCCAGCACCGCGCCGACCAGGTGGGTCCGGCCGTCGGAGATCGCCACGGGCACCCGGGCCCACAGCTCCACCGGGTACGGCAGGCCCTCCGGCCCGAGCACCCGGACCCGGGCGGCCAGCACCTCGCCGCGCTCCAGCGCGACGCGGGCGGCGGCCCGGAACGCCGGCAGGTCACCGGGGGCGACCCGGTGGTTCAGCGCGGCCACCGTGCCGTCGAACTCGCCCGGGCCGAAGCCGAAGATCTCCCGGAACTGCTCGTCGGCGGCGAGCGCCCCGGTGGCCACGTCCCAGTCGAACAGCCCGACCCGGGTGGTCGGTACCGACGACGGCGGCGGCAGCTCCACCACGGCCACCTCGCCGCCCGGCTCCACCGACTGCCCGGTCCCGGCCAGCTCGGCCAGTTGCTCGCCCAGTCGGGCGGCCGCTTCGGCCAGCTGCCGGGCGGCCGGCTCCGGAAGCCCGTCGTCCGAGGCGGGCCACAACCCGCTCAGCACGCCGAAGCGCTCCTCGCCGTGCGCCACCGGCACGCAGACGGAGGCGAAGTCGTACGGCAGGCCGACCGCGAGCTGCGGGAAGCGCCGCATGGTGTCCTCGGTGTCGGTCAGGGTGATCACGTGCCCGGTCCGGAAGCAGACCGCGACCGGCAGCGGGCCGGCGGCGGCCACCCGCCGGAACGGGCTCATCACCGCCAGCGGCACGCCCGCGATCGTGCGCAGCACCAGCGAGCGGCGGTCCCGCGAGCGCAGGTACACCATCACTCCGTACACCCCGGTCGTCCCCAGCGCCCGGCGCACCGCGTCGGCCAGGAGCTCGTCCCGCCGCTGGTCCGTCTGCGGGGCCGGGTCCCGGACGGACGGCGGGAACGCCCGGTCCGCCTCCGCGCCGGCCCCGGGCTCCGGCGTCCGGTCCGGACCGGGCCGCGTACCAGGGGCCCCATCGGTCGCGTGCGGATGGCGCATGCTCTTTTGCTACGCCCGGCCCGCAACCGTGTCAAGGCGAGCCCGCACCGGCCCCGGGCTGCCCCGGGGCGCGGAGTGCACCAGCATGGACGGCATGCCGAGCCGATCCCGCCGCACCACCGTGGTCAACCTCAAGGGCCACCGCGACGACCCCGGGTACGCGGACGTCGTCTACGTCGGCCGCGCGATGCACCGCGGCGGCTGGCACCTCGCCGAGTCGCCGCTGCACTGCCCGTACCGTCCGGGCCCCGACCTCACCCGCGAGGAGATGGTCGTCAAGTACCGCGAGCACCTGCTCGCCCGCCCTGGCCTGCTCGCCCTCGTCCCGCCCCTGCGCGGCCACCGCCTCGGCTGCTGGTGCGCCCCGCTGCCCTGCCACGCCGACGTCCTCGCCGACCTCGCGGACCACCCGCCGGACTGAGGCCGGGCGGCTCAGAGTCCCGAGAGGTCCACCGTCGCGGGGTACGGCACCGCGGCCTTGACCAGCCCGGTGAACGGTTCCCCCGGCCGGTACCCGGCCTCGGCCTCGTCCAGCACGTAGGTGTGGACGATCGGCACGCGGCCGGCGGCCTGCTCGACCCGCCAGTAGAACGGGATGCCCGCCTCGGCGTACTGGTCCGGCTCGACCGTCCGATCGGTGGTCTCCGAGCGCGGCGAGACCACCTCGACCACCAGCAGGACGTGGTCGGGCCTGGTCGGCGACTCGTCGATGGTGTCCGCGCGGTAGACCACCACGTCCGGCCGGCGGTTGTTCAGCGGCACGCCCTGAAGCCGGACGTCGAAGTCGGTGTCGGCGTTCCATTCGACGCCGCCCGCGTCGTCCAAGGCGTTCGCCAGGAGCCGGGCGAGCCGGTTGTGCCGCTTGGAAGCGCTTGGGGACACGACCACCATCCCGTCGACGATCTCGATGCCCGCGCACTGCTCCTCGGTCCAGGAGTCGTACTGCTCACTGGTGATCTGCCGGTGCATCCACTCGGGTGCGATCAACTCGGCCGTCACGGCGTACCTCCCCTGGGCTGCTGAGCGGGCCTCACTCTGTGTGCCACAACCTAGTACGAGCCCTCGTACGAGCGTTGCGGCGGTTTCGGACGGTTCGGGGACTGTTCGATATTCTCCGGACGGGTGGCGGCGTGGGGCCGCCGGTGGGGAAGCGAGAGCCGTATGCAGTCGTCGTCCGGGGGGCCCGCGCGCGGAACGTCGTGGCAGTGGGACGAGGAGACGGACGGCGGCGGGGCCACCGAGGACGTGATCGCGGGCGGCGGGGAGCGCACCGGGCCGAGCCGGCGCCGGCTGCTGCTCGGGGCCGGGGCGCTCGCGGCGGGCGGGGCCGCCTGGACGCTCGGCCGTTCGGGTGGCAGCGGGGCCCGTCCCACGCCGGGACCGACCGGGCCGCCGCCGACCGCGCTGTCCGGCCCGACGCCGCTCTGGACCTACCGCGGACCGGAGGCGATGACCCCGGAGCGGCTGACCGACCCGCCCCGCCGCCCCGTCTTCCTCTCCCGGAAGGGTCTGCAGGTCCTCGACCCGGCGAAGGGCACCGCCGCCCGGCTCCTGGTCTTCGACCCGCCGGCCAACCGCAGCTGGCCCAGCGACCTCGACATGCTCGGCAAGGTGGTGGTCGGGCCCGACCACCTCTTCACCGCCACCTACCAGGGCCACCTCGAAGCCCGCCACTTCACCGACCCCGCCGCCGACTGGAGCCTGCCGCTGCCCGACGAACTGCAGGGGCAGGTCCGCCTCGCCGGCTACGACCGCGACCCCGGCATCCTCTACGGCTACTCCTGGGGCCACCCGCGGGCCGACGGCAGTTCGACGGACAACCGCCTCTTCGCCCTGCGGGTCATCGACCGCGCCCTGCTCTGGTCCGTCCGCACCGAGCGGACGGAGCAGCCCGTCACGCCCGCCACCTTCGGCGGGGGCAGCCTCCTCGCCTGCATCCGATTCGTCGACGGCCGCACCGAGCTGGTGGCCCGGGCCGCCGCCACCGGCCGCGAGCTGTGGACCGCCCCCGGCGAGGAGGACCTGCGCTGGTGCGTCACCGGCGCGACGGGCGTCTACGTCCCCGACGGCAACGGCGGCGTGCGCATGCTGCTCCCCACCGGCGAGCCGGGCTGGACCCACTCGCCCCACCGGCGTGAGTCCTGGCGGGCGCTGCCGCCCGTCGCGCAGAACACCCGGGTGTACATCCCGTGGGACCAGGGCGTCGTCAGCTGCCTCGACGTGTCCAACGGCGCCGAGCTGTGGTCCTGCCGGCTGCCGTTCCCGCTGGACCGCCGCAGCCGTCCGCTGGTCGCCAACGGCACGCTGTTCGTCCCGGGTACGTCGGTCGGCGGGGTCAGCGCGATCTACCCGGCGACCGGCGAGCTGGGGTGGACCTTCCACGACTCCGGTCCGGGCAAGGACGTCTGGACCCTCGCCACCGACGCGACCCACCAGTACGACGGAACCCGCCTCTACGCGGGCCACGACGACGTCCTGCACGCCCTTCCGCTGAACTGAACGTCCCGATGACACTGAACGTCCCGACGACCCGACGACACTGAACGTCCCGACGACCCGGCAGGAGGGCCCGATGCAGGTACGCCCGATCTCCCCCGAGAAGCTGGCCGAGCTGCTCGCCGACCGCATCGCCGCCCTGCCCGGCGCCCGCGACCGGCGCCTGCGGGTGGCCGTGGACGGCGCGGCGGCGGCCCGCCCCGAGGCGCTCGCCGACGCGCTGGTGGAGCCGCTGCGGCTGCGCGGCCACCCGACGCTGCGGGTCTCGGCCTCCGGCTTCCTGCGTCCGGCCTCGGTCCGGCTGGAGTACGGCCACCAGGACGCGGACGCCTTCCACGACCTCTGGCTGGACGACGGCGCCCTGGCGCGCGAGGTGCTCGACCCCTTGGAGCCGGGCGGCAGCGGCCGTGTCCTGCCCTCGCTGCGCGACCCGGTCACCGACCGCTCGACCCGCGCCCCGTACACCGAACTCCCGCCCGGCGGCGTGCTGTTGCTGGACGGCGCGCTGCTGCTCGGCCGCTGGCTGCCGCTGGAGCTGTCCGTCCACCTGGCGCTCGGTCCGGCCGCGCTGGCCCGCCGCACCCCGGCCGACCAGCAGTGGACGCTGCCCGCCTTCGCCCGCTACGAGGCGCAGACCGTCCCCGCCGAGGCCGCCGACGTCACCGTCCGGGTGGACGACCCGCGCCACCCCGCGCTGGTCGAGCGGCCGTGACCTCCGGGGCCGGGCCGCGCTGGCAGTAGGGGCACCAGAAGACCGCCCGGTCGCGCGGCGGCGAGCCCTGGCGGCCGGCGACCACGGGGGTCACGCAGCGCGGGCAGGGCCGTCCGGCCCGGCCGTACACCCAGTGCTGGTAGCCGGGCCGGGTGTCGCCGGTGGTGATGTGGCCGGGGCGCAGCTTGTTGGCCTCCAGCATCTGCCGGGCGCGCTCCACCAGCCGGTCGGGGTGCGGGAGTTCGCCGACCTCGGTCCAGGGGGTGACGCCCGCGACGAAGCACAGCTCGTTGGCGTAGACGTTGCCGATCCCGGCGAGGTTGCGCTGGTCGAGCAGGGCCTCGACGACCGGGCGGCCCGGGTGGGCGAGGAGCCGGCGGACGGCCTCGACCGCGTCCCAGTCGGGGCCGAGCAGGTCGGGGCCGAGGTGGCCGACGATCCGCCGTTCGTCGGCGGTGCGCAGCAGTTCGACGACGGGCAGCCGGTAGCCGACGGCGGTGCCCCGGTCGGTGCCGAGGACGGCGCGGATCTGCCGGTCGGGGCCGCCGGTCCACCGCTCGCCGGGGCGGTAGACCTCCCAGCGGCCGTCCATCCGCAGGTGGGTGTGCAGGGTGAGGCCGCCTTCGAGGCGGGTGAGCAGGTGCTTGCCGCGCGGGGCGACCTCCAGCACCCGGCGGCCGGTGAGGTCGGCGGTGGCGTGCGCGGGCACCCGCAGGTCGGCGCTGGTCAGCGGCTGTCCGGCGAGGGCCTCGCGCAAGTGGGCCGCCACGCGGTAGACGGAGTCACCTTCTGGCATGTCTCCATTCTGGTCCGCGCGGCGGCCCGGCGGGACACCGGCCCCGGTGCGTTACGCCGACTGCCCCGGGGCGGCCTGGCCCTCGCGCACCACGACCACCGGGCAGGGCGCGTGCTCGGTGAGGTGGCGGCTGACCGAGCCGAGCAGCACGCCGGAGAAGCCGCCCAGGCCGCGGCTGCCGACGACGAGCAGCGCGGCGCCCTTGGCGGCCTCCAGCAGCGCCTGGGCGGCGTTGCCGGGCATCACGCTCTCGGCGATCGCGACGCCGGCGTCGTCGCCGGCCACCTTGGCGATGGTCTCGCTGAGGGTCTTCCCGGCGAGCTCCTCGGGGTTGAAGGCCTCGACGGTCGGCACGCCCTGCCCGGCCCACCCGTAGAAGGCCGGGTACTCCCAGGCGGCGATCGCGTGGACCGTCCCGCCGACGGCCCGCGCGTAGTCGATCGCCCAGCGCAGCGCCTGCTCCGAGGCGGGCGAGCCGTCCACGCCGACGACGATCCGGGGATTGGCACTCATGGCCTTGCTCCTTCGGTTGCTCCTGATCGGTCCCGACCCTCCGAACATAGATCAAATCGGACAAACGCTCGGTATTGCCACGCCGAAAGCGACCCGCCGCATTCAATTCGATCGCGGCCGGGGTTCCAGGCCTGGGAGGATGCCCGGATGCCGAGCAAGCCCCGCCGCCGCACGGGCGGCTTCGCCGACGTCCTTGCCGCCCTGCCACCGCAGGAGGAGCGCCAGTGCCGGAATCTCGACGACCCGCTCGCGTCGGGCGGCTTCGTGGACGCCGGGGGGCGCTACTGGCGGCTGGCCCGCGGCCCGGTGGACCGGCGGTTGGCGAAGCGGCTGGCGGTCGGCGCGGACGAGATGACGCTGGGTCTGCGGGGCGAGCTGGAGGAGGTCTCCCCGGGCGTCTTCGTGCCCGCCCTGCTCACCCCCGAGGAGCGTCCGGCCGTCTGGCGGGAGGCCTGCGAGCTGGACCACCTGGCCTACGAGTTCCGCGCCTCCGGCGGCCGGACGCTGCTCTACCTGGTGGTGTTCTGCTGAGCCCCGTGCCGTCCTGCCGCGCCGCCTCCGCTCAACTCCGGTAGGCAGCCCAGGCGTTGGCCATCCGCTGGACCTGACCCCGGGTGAACCCGGTCATGCAGGAGTCGTAGCTGTAGTCCATGAAGTTGTGGATCGGGTCGAGCCCGGGGCCGGCGCAGGTGTCGCGGCCCTCGGGGCAGCCGGAGGCGGCGGTGCGCTCGGGCGGGGTGTCGTCCACGTAGTCGCCCGGGGCCCGGCAGCCGCCCTGGAAGGTGTGGAAGAGGCCGAGCCAGTGGCCGATCTCGTGGGTCGCGGTGTCGCCCTCGTCGTAGTGGGTGGCGGCGCCGCCGGGCAGGGAGGCGTCGAGCACCACCACACCGTCGTCGGTCGGGTTCGTCCGGTACGCGTCCGGGAACGTCGACCAGCCGAGCAGGGAGTCGCCGAGACGGGCCGTGTAGAGGTTGAGGGCGCCCTGGTCGCCCTTGCGCAGGGCGGTCTTCATGTCCTGCTCGGCCGACGAGCCCGGGGTCATGCCGGTGTACCAGGACGGGTTGTCGGTCCAGTCGGCGCCGACCAGCTCGAAGTGGAACGGGCTCGCGGCGTTGCCCTGCCCCCGGCCGCCGTAGCTCTCGTTGAGGTGGTCGATCTGGCCGGTGACGGCGGCCCGGTCCAGCCGTCCGGCGGCGCCGTCGTGGATCACGTGGAAGAACACCGGGACGGTGGTCGGGGCGGCGGCCCGGCGCCGGCCGGCGCCCAGTTCGGCGAGCCGCCGGTCGAGGTCGGCCTGCATCGCCCGGGCCTGCCCGGCGCCGACCGCGTTCGGGTCCCCGCCCGGCCGGCTGCCGGCGGGCCGCCGGGCGGCGGCACCGGCCGCCC
>NZ_JBHVJT010000032.1:0-11833 GCF_042798815.1 Kitasatospora sp. NPDC057738
CAGGCGGCGGTGCCGGCCGCGGCCCTGGTGACGTACGGGGACTTCTGCTGCACACGCTTGGGCTGCACACGGCGAACGTACCCGGGCCGCCGCCGACGGGGTCCGCACCGGGCGCCCGGCCCTCAGCGGGCCAGGGCCGGGGCGTCGCCCATGACCACCACCGGGTGCAGGGCGGGGTCGAGGGCGAGGAGCAGTTCGCGCATCCGGTCGGGGGTCAGTCCGACGCAGCCGTGGGTGGGCCCGCCGTGGTCGACGTGCAGCCAGATGCCTCCGCCGTACTGCCCGCCGCGCGGGCGGCGCCGGTCGAGCGGAGAGGCGCCGGGCACGCGGTTGTAGTCGATGGCCACCACGTAGTCGAAGGCCCCGGCGAGCGGCTCGCCCGCGAAACCGGTGCCGGAGATGCTGAAGTCGTCGGTGTGGTCGTAGGGCAGCCGGGTGCCCGGGTCGGGCAGGCGCCCGCCGGCGTCGCCCAGGGTGAACACGCCGATCGGCGAGCGCAGATCGCCCTCGTGGTGGTCCGCGGTCCAGCCGTGCAGGGCGTTGCGGGTGGGCCAGGTCGGGCCGGCGAGCCAGCCCGTGCCGTCGTCGCGGTAGAGGACGGCGCGGCCGGTCGAGGCGTCGGGGCCGTCGCCGGTGACGACCAGCGCCTGCCGCGTCCCGGAGGGTACGGCCGCCAGCAGGCGGGGCCCGACCCCGGGCAGTTGGCGCGGCAGTTCGGGCGGAGCGGGCCGGGCGGCCACGGCCGCCGCGGTCGGGTGCGGCGTGGGCGCTGCGGGCGCGGGGGCGCCCGGGGCGCCCGGGGTGTCGGGGACGGCCGCGGCCGGCGGCACGGGCCCTGCGGCGGTGTTGGGCGCGCAGCTCACGAGGAGCAGCGCCAGCCCGGCCAGGGCGCGACGGGGTAGGGACATGGCGGTTCAGCCTTCGGAAAAGGAGCTTCGGAAAAGGAACTTGGGGGGAGGAGCGTCGGGCGAGGGGGCTCGGATCAGCCGCGCGGGGTGTTCGCGGGCGTGCTGCCGTTCCCGGTGGTGGTCCGCAGGGAGTCGAGCACCTGCCGTACCTGCCGCAGCGTCGGGTCGGACGGCTGGCGCAGGCAGGCCGTCAGCTCGATCAGCTCGGGACGGCCGCCCCGGACGACGACGCGGTGCCCGACGAACTCCCGGGTGCCGCCGTACATGGTGCAGAACGTCTCGGGGCTGCCCTCGGTGAGGGTGGCCGGGCCCGCGGCGGTCTGCGGGATCCGGGCCGGGTCGTCGACCAGCCGGAGCATGACGAAGGCGTCGTCGGCGGTGAGCGGTCCGACGGGCACGCAGAGGTCGCCCTCCGGGCAGGACGACTTCACGTCGAGCGGGTGGGTGGCCAGGAAGCCGACCCCGTCCCGGGGGTCGTCGGTGACGCCGGCGCGGGTGCGCCAGCCGTGCGGCACGTCGACGGCCACGTCCGGCAGGGACGGGAAGCGGACGGTCGCCTCCGGGGGCGGGACCGTGGCCACGGCGGACGGTGTCGCCACCGGCCCCGCGGCCGCCCCTCGTTCCGGGGCCGGGGCGACGGCGGGCGCGGCCGCCAGCGCCGCGGCGACCAGCCCGCCGGTCAGTCCGGCACCGATCGTGGCGGTCCGCCGCCGGGACCGGGTGCGGGCGGCGCGGGCGCGGACCCGGTCCATCCGGTCCTCGGGGGCGTCCAGGTCCGGTACGGCCCGCTGGAGCAGGAACCGCAGCTCCTGCTCCTCGTCGCCGCCGGCGGGCCCGTGCGAGTCCGGGTCCAGCAGGTCACATCCGGTCACGGTGTCCTCCGTCCAGCAGCAGTTCCCGGGTGGGCAGCCGGCCGCGCAGGGCGGCCAGCGCGTGGTGCGTCTGGCTCTTGACCGTGCCGGTGGAGCAGCGCAGCGCCTCGGCGGTCTCCTCCACACTGAGGTCCTCGAAGAAGCGCAGCACGACCACGGCCCGCTGACGCGGCGGCAGCGCCCGGACGGCCTGGGCGACGACCTGCCCGACCACCACGTCCTCGTACGGGTCCGCGCCCGGCGACGGCCGGTCCGGCATTTCCCCGTGTGGCAGTTCCCCGGTCCAGCGGCGGCGCCACCAGGAGACGTGGCAGTTGACCAGGACCTTGCGCAGGTACGCCTCGGGACGGTCGGGGGCGATCCGCTCCCACTTGGGCCAGACCTTGGCCAGTGCGGTCTGCAGCAGGTCCTCGGCCTGGTGCCGGTCGCCGGTCAGCATCCAGGCCGTGCGCAGCAGCTTCGGTCCGCAGGCGGAGACGAACTCCTCGAAGTCCGGTGTCGCGTCCCTCATCGTGCTGTCCCCGCCATGGTGCTCGTGCCGTTCCCGTTCGCTGCGGCGGCCCGGTCGGCCGCGGTGGTCGTCTCATTCTCACGGCTGCTGAACGCGATGGGTGACGGGGCGGGTTGCCTGCCTGCGGGAAAAAGTTTTTCGGGCCGGCGCGGAGCGGCGGTGCCGCGGGCGGTGGGGTATCCGAGGCCGGGGACCGCGCCGCCCGCAGCGGCCCGGCTCCCGGTTCCCGGTTCCCGGTTCCCGGTTCCCGGTTCCCGGCTCCTGGTTCCCGGTTCCCGGGACCGCGTCACCGTGGATCCGTCGGGAGGCCCTCCGCCGCGATGCCGTCGAGCAGCACGGCGAGCCCGCTGCGGAAGGCCTCCAGGTGGCCGTCCTCCGGGGCGCCGCCGCCTTCGCTCTGCAGGGCGACGAGAAGGGGGAAGCGTTCCGCGAAGTCCGGGGCGAGTTCGACCAGTCGGGCGGAGCGGCCGGCCCACCAGTCCTCGTCGGTGACGCCGGTCGCGGCGGCCGCGCCGCGTGCGTCGGCGGTGGTGGCGGCCAGGCCGCGGACGAACTGCCAGAGTGCGGCGACCGCCCCGCGCAGCCGCCGGGGAGCCAGCGCGGCCGGTCGCAGCGCGCGCAACAGCGCCTCCATCGCGGCGAGTTCGGCGGGGCCGAGCACCGGGCGGGCCTGCGAGACCTGGAGCACCCAGGGGTGGCGCAGGTAGCAGGCGTACAGGTTCTCGGCCCAGGCGGTGACGGCCCCCCTCCAGTCCTCGGCCGCAAAGGGGCCGTCCGGGAGGCCGGACGGGTATTCGGCGGGGCGCTCACCGGGGAGTTCGGACAGGTATTCGGCGGGGCGTTCGGTCGGGCGTTCGACCGGGAGCTCGGCGAGCACCCGGTCGTGCATCAGGTCGAGCAGTTCGGCCTTGCCGGGCACATAGGTGTAGAGGGCCATCGCGGTGCGGCCGAGCCGTTCGCCCACGGCGCGCATCGACAGTGCGGCCATGCCCTCGGCGTCGGCCACCGCGATTCCGGCCGACACGATCGCGTCCACGCTCAGGCCCGGCTTGGGGCCGCTGCGCCCGGTGCGCGGTTCCGCGGGCGCACCCCAGAGCAGGGCGAGCGAGCGATGGGCGTCGCCCTGTCCGGCGTAGACGGTCATCCGAAATCTCCTTATGGCGTAAAGTATCGCCCCTGCGGCAACTCTTTATGCCGTAAGGTTACCAATCGAAGGGGTTTCGCGATGACATTGCCCGTCACCTTCGTCGAGGTCGTCGAGGTCCGCCGGATCACGCCGCGCACCGCCCGGATCACCTTCGCCGCCGAGGAACTGCCCGACGCCGTCGGTACCGCCCCCGACCAGCAGCTCAAGCTCTGCTTCCCCCGCCCCGGCCAGCGCGAGCCGGTGCTGCCCGCCCGGCAGGACGACCCGACGGGCTGGTACCGGGCCTACCTGGCGATCCCCGAGGAGCGGCGCCCGCTGCTGCGCGGTTTCACCCTGCGCGGGCGGCGCCCCGGCACCCGGCTGGTCGAGATCGACTTCGTGCTGCACGGCGACACCGGGCCGGCCGCCGCCTGGGCGCTGCGGGCCGCACCGGGGGACCGGCTCGGGATGGTCGGCCCCTCCGCGCTGTACGCCCCGCCGGTCCCGTTCGCCGAGGCCGCGGCGGCGGCCGACTGGGTGCTGCTGGCCGGCGACGAGACCGCGCTGCCGGCGCTCGCGACGCTGGTCGGGGCGCTGCCCGCCGGGGTGCGGGCGGTGGTGTACGTCGAGGTCGCGGACGAGGCCGAGCGGCAGCCGCTGGAGGGGCCGGAGGGCCTCGACGTGCACTGGCTGCACCGGGACGGCGCCGCCCCGGGCGCCGTGCTGACCGGGGCCGTCCGGTCCGCCGAGCTGCCGCCGGGCCGGCCGTTCGCCTGGCTGGCCGGCGAGGCGGGGGCGGTCCGGGCGCTGCGCCGCCACCTGGTCGAGGAGCGCGGCGTGCCGAAGGCGTCCGTCGACTTCACCGGCTACTGGCGCCACCGGCTGACCCAGGACGACGCGCCGACCGCCGAGGACCTGGCGGACGCTCAGGAGCGGCTGGCCGGGTACTGACCGGGACGGGCCGGACGGCGGGCGGGCGGCGGAGGGGCGGGCGGCGGCCTCGACAGGAGCCGGCCGCGCCGGTTCGCGGGCACGTCGTTTCGCCGGCCGCGTCGTTTCGCCGGGCGGTGGCGCGGGAAGGGAGTCGCCACCGCCCTTCCCGCGGTGGAGTCGCCCCGGGTCCGGTAAGGGCCGATCGGCTGAAAGATGATGATTCAGCCCGATTTCCTCCGTGAATTTTACTGATTGATGGTCAACTTTACTTTCTGATGGGGATTTACCCCCTTGTCGTGATCCTCTCAGGTGCGTTGGAATGCGTCAGCTATCCATCTGACGAGAGGATTTATATGATCGGCTGGCGGAAAACCCAGCTGGCGGCGGCCGTCACGGTCACCGCCGCGTCGATGGTCCTGAGCCTCGGGACCATGGCGAACGCGGCCCCGGCCCCCGACCCGCAGAACGCCCGGGCGGCGTCCGCGGACGGCGCCCCGGTGCCGGTGATCGTGATTCTGAAGGACCAGATCGCGGACGCCCCGGCCGACCACGGCCACCTGGGCGCCCGGCAGCAGAAGACCGCCGACGCGCAGGCGCCGCTGCTGAAGAAGGTCAAGGCGGCCGGCGGCACCGACATCAAGAGCTTCGTGGTCGGCAACGCCTTCTCGGCCACGGTCAGCCCCGCCCTGCGCGCCCAGCTCCAGGCGGACCCGGCCGTCTCCACCGTGGTGGCCGACGCCCAGGTCCAGGTCGCCCCGGCGGCCGCCGGAAAGGCGAAGGCGGCCAAGGACGCTGCCGCCGCCGGCGCCAAGGCGCCCAAGGCCGATGCCGCTCCGCAGGCCGTTTCGGGCAGTAACGGCCAGGGGGCGGAGGAGAACGCGACCAACACGGTCTGCCCCTCCGACCCGAGCAAGCCGCTGCTGGAGCCCGAGGGCCTCTACTCGACCCGGGCCGTCACCGGCAACGGCAAGCCCGGCGTGGAGGACCTGGCCACCGGCAAGGGCGTCAAGGTCGCCTACATCGCCGACGGCCTCGACCCCGACAACCCGGACTTCATCCGGGCCGACGGCTCGCACGCCGTGGTCGACTACCAGGACTTCGCGGGCGACGGCTGGGACGCGCCGACCGGTGCGGCCGAAGCCTTCGGCGACGCCTCGGCGGTCATCGCCCAGGGCCGCCAGGTCTACGACGTCTCCAAGTTCGTGAACTCCTCGCACCCGCTCCCGGCCGGCTGCAACATCCGCATCCGCGGCCTCGCCCCGGACGCCGACCTGGTCGCGCTGAAGGCCGGCGGCGAGATGATGTCCAACTCATCGATCCTGCAGTCGATCGACTACGCGGTGCGGGTCGCCCACGTCGACGTGCTGAACGAGTCCTTCGGCGGCAACGTCACCCCGGACAGCGGCGCGCACGACACCATCTCGCTCTTCAACGAGCAGGCCGTCAAGGCCGGTGTCACCGTCGCCGTCTCCAGCGGTGACGCCGGCATCAGCGGCACGGTCGGCACCCCGGCCACCGACCCGTACGTGATCGCGGTCGGTGCCTCCACCGACAACCAGAACTACCAGCAGACCGGCTACGCGGCCTCCCAGTTCTCCAACAGGACCTGGAGCAACAGCCGGATCTCCGCGCTCTCCTCGGGCGGCTTCACCCAGGCCGGCCGGACCGTCGACCTGGTCGCCCCGGGCGAGTCGGACTGGGCGCTGTGCACGCCCGACACCAGCAAGTACACCGACTGCACGGGCTACAACGGCCAGCCCTCGCCGATCCAGCCGTTCGGCGGCACCAGCCAGTCGGCCCCGTTCGTCACCGGCGCCGCGGCCCTGGTCATCCAGGCCTACCGCGACACCCACGGCGGCGACTCGCCCGCCCCGGCGCTGGTGAAGAAGTTCCTCACCGGCACCGCCACCGACCTCGGCGTGCCGGCCGAGGAGCAGGGCGCCGGCCTGCTGAACGTCCGCGCCGCCGTCGAGGCCGCCCGCGGCTACGACGACGGGGACGGCACCGACGGCGCGAAGACCGTCGTGGTCAACACCGGCCAGGTCGACATCGCCGGCGCCCCCGGCTCGACCCACACCGCCGACGTGTCCGTCACCAACACCAGCGACACCACCCAGACGGTGAGCGCCGCGACCCGCAGCTTCGCCCCGCAGTCGGGCAACCAGCAGACCGTCCAGCTGGACCCGTCCTCGAAGGACACCTTCAAGTACGCGACCAACGGCGCGGACTGGGTGCAGAAGCAGGTCAAGTTCACCGTCCCGGCCGGCGCCGACCGCCTCGCGGCCTCGATCGCCTGGCAGGGCGCGCCCAACCCGGTCACCAACGGACCGGTGGTCCGCATGACGCTGCTCGACCCCTCGGGCCGCTTCGAGACCAACACCCGTCCGCAGGGCGGCGCCACCCCGGCGAACTTCGGCCTGGTGGACGTTCCGCACCCGGTGGCCGGCGAGTGGACCGCGATCCTCTACACCCCGGCCGGCAAGGCCGGCTACAGCGGCGCCGTCCAGCTGGGCACCGCCACCCAGCGCGCGGTGCCGGCCGGCACCGTGAGCCCGAACACCACCGACCTGAAGCCGGGCCAGACCAAGACCCTCAAGGTCCAGCTCACCACCCCGGCCACCAGCGGTGACTCCAGCGAGGCCGTCCTGGTCTCCAGCTCCAACGGCAACACCACCAGCGTCCCGGTCGTGCTGCGCAGCCTCGTCCCGGTCAACCAGGGCAAGGGCACCTTCACCGGTACCGTCACCGGTGGCAACGGCCGCAGCGCCTCGCCGACGCAGAGCTTCGCGTACGCCTTCGACGTCCCGAAGGGCCAGAAGGACCTGCGGGTCGGCGTGACCGTCGGCAAGGACCCGAAGCTGCTCATGCAGGGCGCGCTGATCAGCCCGAACGGCACGCCGGTCGACATCGAGGGCAACGGGCAGTTCGACGCCCAGGGCAACCTGGCCGGCACCGGCAACGGCGTCTCGGCCACCGCCGTCAACCCGGCCGCCGGCCGCTGGCGGTTCGTCCTGAACGTGCTCGGCCCGGTCAGCGGCCAGGAGCTCGCCCAGGACTTCACCGGCACCGTCGCGTTCAACCAGAACCAGGCCACCGCGGCCGGTCTGCCGAACGACGCCCGCACCGAGCTGGCGGCCGGCAAGCCGGTCACCGTCCAGGTGAACTACACCAACAACACCGTCGCGACCCAGCGGATCGCGGCCGACGGCCGGCTGGACCGCCGGGTCGACCTGGCGCTGGTGCCGCAGGGCGCCTCGGCGACCGTCAGCCTGCCGCTGAGCCTCAGCTCCGCGGTGCCGTCCTTCCTGGTGCCCCCGGGCACCGACCGGCTCAAGGCCGTGGCGGCGTCCTCGACGCCGGCGCAGATCGAGCTGAGCGCCACCACCGGCTCGCCGGACCTGTTCGGCGACCTGAAGAAGGCCCAGGACGGCTCGACCGTCTCGGTGGTCACCGACAACGGCACCGCCGAGCAGCCGGTCGTCCCCGGCACCTGGGGCACCTTCGTCCAGCAGATCGGCCCGTTCGGCAGCGGCTCCGCGCCCGCCGGCACCTCCACCATCACGGCCACCGCGCACACCCAGGCCTTCGACCCGGCGCTGACCTCCAGCACCGGTGACCCGTACGCCGCCTCGGTGAACGCCTCGGCCGCGGCCGCCACCCCGGTGACCGTCGCCCCCGGCGCCACCGGCTCGCTCCAGGTGACGCTGACCCCGGCCGGCCCGAAGGGCAGCACCGTCAAGGGCGTGCTGTACCTGGTGTCCGGCCCGACCGGCGTGGCCACCGCCAACAACGTCCTGAACACCACCGGTTCGGTGCTCGCGGCGATCCCGTACAGCTACACCGTGAACTGACGTCCGATCAGTTCCGTTCAGGCCGAGGCCGTCCCGGGATTCCGGGGCGGCCTCGGCCGCTTCCATCCCCCGGAGCCGGCGGGGTTCCGGGGGCGGTCGGCTGGGCAGGGTCGGAAGTGACGGCATGTCTTCACCGGATGGGAAGTGGCGAGTTGAACGACGCGATCAAGCACGGCGAGATCGAGGTGAACGGCGTCCGGCTGCACTACGCGGAGCAGGGCGAGGGCCCGCTGGTCCTGCTGCTGCACGGCTTTCCGGAGAGCTGGTACTCCTGGCGCCACCAGTTCGCGCCGCTCGCCGAGGCCGGCTACCGGGTCGTCGCACCGGACCAGCGCGGATTCGCCCGCAGCGACCGGCCCGAGCGGGTGGACCAGTACAGCCTGCTGCACCTGGTCGGCGACGTGACGGCGCTGATCGGCGCGCTCGGCGAGGAACGGGCGGTCGTGGTCGGGCACGACTGGGGCGCGCCGGTGGCCTGGGCCACCGCGGCGCTGCGGCCGGACCTGGTGCGCGCAGTGGCCGGGCTGAGCGTGCCGCCGCTGCCGGTGGGCGGGCCGCCGCCGCTGGAGGCCGCCCGGGCGGCCTTCGGCGAGGGCTACTACCAGGTCTACTTCCAGGAGCCCGGCCGGGCCGACGCCGAACTGGCCGCGGACGTCCGGACCAGCCTGCGCCGCATCCTGTCCGCGAAGTCGCCGGACGGCACTCCGCGCGTGTGGATCGTCCCCGAGGGCGAGGGGCTGCTGGACAGCCTCCCGGAGCCGGAACGCCTGCCGGACTGGCTCACCGAGGCGGACCTCGACGCCTTCGAGGCCGACTACGCCCCGCACGGCGAGAAGGCCTTCACCGGCGGGCTCAACTGGTACCGCAACCTCGACCGGAACGCCGAACTGCTGGCCGCCTTCACCGGGGTGACGGTCGACGTGCCCGCGCTGTTCGTGGTGGGGGAGCAGGACCTCGTCAACGCGATGGTCCCGCGCCCGGTGCTGGACCACCTGCTGAGCCGGGTGCCCAGGCTGCACGGGCACGTCCGGCTGCCGGAGACCGGGCACTGGACGCAGCAGGAGCGCCCGGCCGAGGTCAACGCGGCGCTGCTGGACTTCCTGGCCCACCTCGAAAAGTAGACCCCGGGGCGCCGGTCGAGGCCGTCCGGGGACGGGGGCCGCGACCGGCGCCCCCGCACCGTCGGACCGGCGTCAGACCGGCAGCAGGCGGGCGATCAGCTCGCCGAGGCGGCGGGCGTTGCGGCAGGAGTGCATCTCCACCACGCCCGCGTACACGAGGGCGGCGGAGTCGCCGGTCGGCCAGAGCGAGGGCTGCTCGGGGTTGAGCCAGAACACCCGGCGGGCCCGGCCGGCGATCCGGCGCAGCGCGTCCGGGTTGGGGTCGCGCCGGTTGTTCCTGGCGTCGCCGAGGACCAGCACGCAGGTGCGCGGGCCGACGGCGTCCAGGTGCCGCTCGGCGAACTCGCCGAGCGCGGCGCCGTAGTCGCTGTTGCCGTGGTAGCCCGTCACCTTGGCCTCGGTGAGGATCCGCGCGGCCAGGCGGGCCGGGTCGTCGTCGCCGCGCAGCAGGCCGGTCACCTCGGCGGTGCGGTTGACGAACGCGAACACCCGGACCTTGCTGAACTGTTCGCTCATCGCCCGCACCAGCAGCATGGTGAAGTCGGCGAAGCCCGCCACCGAGCCGGAGACGTCGCACAGCAGCACCAGCTCCGGGCGGGCCGGGCGGCGCAGCCGGTACGCGGGGCGCAGCGGCACCCCGCCGGTGCTCAGCGAGCGGCGCAGGGTGCGGCGCAGGTCGATCTCGCCGCGGGCGGCGCGGCGACGCCGGGCGGCCAGCCGGGTGGCCAGCTTGCGGGCCAAGGGGTGGACGGTGCGGCGCAGTTCGGCGACCTGGCCGCGCCCCGCGTAGAGGAAGTCGACCAGGTCGGCGGTGGGGGCGACGGCGCGTTCGGCGATCCGCTCGGGGCCGCGCAGCTCGGCGACCCGGCGGCGGGCCTCGCCGGCGGCCAGGGCGCGGAAGTCCTGGATGCGGCGGCGGATCTCGTCGGCGAGCACCAGGTCGGAGAGGTCCGGGGCGCTCCGCCGCTCGCGCAGGGCGGCCAGGACGCGGGCGAGCAGCGTCTCGGGGGCGAGCCGGCCCAGCGCCTGCTGGGCGGACCAGCCGTCCGAGCCCGGGGTGCCGCCGGCGCCGTACCGGCCGAAGGCCTCCACCACCTCGCCGGCCAGCCGGGCCTGGGCGGCGCGGTCGTCGTCGGCCAGTGCGGCGGCCAGGCGCTCGCGCAGCTGCTCGCGCAGCGGGTCGGGGCGGCCGAAGCGGGGCGGCTCGGGGTCGTCGGGGACGGGCGGCGGGTCGGCCCGGACGGCCTCCGGGGTGCCGACAGCGAGGGGGAAGAACAGGTCGAAGGCGGCGTCGAAGACGCTCCGCTGGCCCTCCGAGCGCAGCAGGGCCGCGGCCACACCGGCCCGCATCTGCTCGCGGTCGGCGAAACCGAGGACCTCCAGCACGGCGGCGGCGTCCACCGTCTCGGCCGGGCCGATCCGCAGGCCGTGCCCGCGCAGGGCGCGGACCAGGCCGGTGAGGCGGGCGGCGGTGTCGGCCGGCGGGGGCGTCGTCATGCGAGGGTGAGCTTCTGGGCGGCCTTGCGGACGTCGTCCTGGTGCTTGAGGATCACCCCGAGGGTCTCCCGGACGACCGTCTCGTCGAGGGTGTCGGCGCCGAGGGCGAGCAGGGTGCGGGCCCAGTCGATGGTCTCGGCGACGGACGGCGCCTTGCGCAGCTCCATCGCGCGCAGCGCGCCGACGACCCGGACCAGCGAATCGGCCAGCGTCCCGTCCAGGCCGGGCACCTTGAGGCGGACGATCCGGCGCTCCAACTCGGCCTCGGGGTAGTCGAGGTGGAGGAAGAGGCAGCGGCGGCGCAGGGCCTCGGAGAGCTCGCGGGTGGCGTTCGAGGTGAGCAGGACGAAGGGGCGGCGGGTGGCGGTGATGGTGCCGAGCTCGGGGACGGTGACCTGGAAGTCGCTGAGCACCTCCAGCAGCAGCGCCTCCACCTCGACGTCGGCCTTGTCCATCTCGTCGATCAGCAGCACCGTCGGCTCCTCGCCGCGGATCGCGGTGAGCAGCGGGCGGGTGAGCAGGAACTCCTCGCCGAAGATGTCAGTGCGGGCCTCCTGCCAGCCCTCGTCGCGGCCGGCGGTGATCCGCAGCAGCTGCTTGGCGTGGTTCCACTCGTAGAGCGCGCGGGCCTCGTCGATGCCCTCGTAGCACTGGAGCCGGACCAGCCGGGCGTGGCCGATCGCGGCCACCGCCTTGGCGAGTTCGGTCTTGCCGACCCCGGCCGGGCCCTCGACCAGCAGCGGCTTGCCGAGCCGGTCGGCGAGGAAGACGGTGGTGGCCACGGCCGTGGAGGCCAGGTAGCCGGTGGCGGCCAGCTGTTCGGCGGCGTCCGCCACCGAGGTGAAGAAACCCGTGCCGTTGTCGCTCATCCGCTCGCCCCGTTCCGGTTCGCCGTCTCCGTGCGGCGCCACCCTACCGGCCGGTCACTTCGCTGTCTCGGGGGTGGGCGGCCGGCTCCGGGGGCGTGCCGCGGGGCCGGTCGGCGCGGCGGCGCACGGCCCGGTGAGGGTGCCG
>NZ_JBHVJT010000032.1:11843-60896 GCF_042798815.1 Kitasatospora sp. NPDC057738
GGGGGGGGGGGGGGGGGGGGGGGGGGGGGGGGGGGTGGGGGGGGGGGGGGGGGGGTTCCTCCCCCCCGCCGCCGTCGGGACGGGCCGGGAGGGCCCGGGCGTCAGTTGACGAAGAGGGCCGGGCTGCCGGCGACCGAGGTGTCGAGGACCGGGCCGTAGGTGGCGCTGAAGTAGCCGGTCGCGAAGCACAGGCTCGGCCCGGAGGCCAGGGCGAACGGCTGGCCGGTGAAGCCGATGGTGTTGCCGGTGTTGGAGGTGGTGCCGTTGATCCCGGTGGTGTTCTGGTAGTTGCAGTTGATGCTGCCCAGGATGGTGTTGAGCACCACCGTGGTGCCCATCACGCCGGCCGCGCCGGGGGTGAGCTTGACCGGGTTGCCGGGGCCGTCGCTGACGGTGTTGGTGAACGGCAGGCTGGTGACCGTGACGCTCTTGACGCCGGTGACGCCGATGACGTTGGAGGTGCAGGAGCCGAAGGTCTGGGTGTTGAGCTGCTCGGTGGCGCTGCCCGGCGCGGCCGGGTTGGAGGTCACCGTCGCCGAGAAGGAGGAGGCGGCACACTTGACGCCGGTCGTCCCGGTGGCGCTGTTGTAGAAGGTCGCGGAGGTGCCGGAGACCAGGTTGGCGGTCAGTACGTCGCCGACGGCGACGGCCGGGCCGGTCGGGCTGCCGGTGGTGAGGACCGCGCCGGCGGCCTGGGCGGGGGCGACGGCCGCGCCGGTGAGGGCGAGTGCGGCGAGGGCGGCGGTGGCGAGGGTGCGGCTGATGCGCATGAGGGTGCCTCTCTCCGTCCGACGGACGGGTGGGGGAATCCCCGCGTGCGGGTGTGGTGGTGTGCACGACGGGGGAGGTGCATGGCGTACCGGAGTGCTTCGTACCGGAGGGCTTCGTACCGGTGGTTCGGCGCCGGTGGCCCGGTGCCGGGGCGACGTCCCGCGGGCTTCGGCACCGGCCGGCGTGCGGGCGGGCCCGGCGCCACGGGCCCGCCCGCTCGGTACGGCGGTGCGGACGTACGCAAGGGTGGGCGTACGGCGGTGCGGTGGTACGGCATTGCGGTGGCACGGTCGTGCGGTGGTGGTGCGGCGTTGCGGTGGCACGGTCGTGCGTACGGACGGCGGCGTGGAACACCAACGGCACCGCGCCGTTCGGTCGGGGACGTGCGGTGCCGTGGGGCACGTCGACGGCTGCCGCCGTCGCGCCCCGTCTCCGCCGTGGTCCCGTGGCCCGGGCGTTCGCCCGGGCTCCCCGGAGCCCCCGGAGGTCCGGCCGGTGGGGGCCTGCTGGCCCACCGGTTGGAAACCTGTCAGTGTTGTAAACCCGGTGTTCCATCAATGTCAATACAGGACACAGGAGTTGGTGATGGATCGGAAGAACCTCCGTGGAGCCGACGTGGTCCTGCTGCCGGGCGCCCGGACCGGCCGCGATCCGGCCCGCTCGATCAAGCCCGGGCCGCGCCGGCTGCCCGCCGGCGTGGTCGCCGCGACCCAGCGCGAGCGGCTGCTGGACGGCCTGGTGCGGACCGTCGCCGAGCGCGGCTACCAGCACGCGACGATCAGCGACATCTGCCGCGCGGCGGGCGTGACCAGGCCGGTCTTCTACGAGCTGTTCAGCGGCAAGGAGGACGCCTTCCTGGCCGCGCACCGGCACGGCACCGGTGTGGTGATCCGGCGGATGGCGGCGGCCTTCACGGCTGAATCCGACTGGTGCCGGGGCATCCGGAAGGCGCTCGGCGCGATGCTCCAACTTCTCGCCGGAACACCGGCGTTCGCCACGATGGCGGTGATCGAGGTCGAGGCGGTCGGCCCGGCGGGCCGACGTGAGCGGGCCCAACTGCTGACCAGGTTCCGGGCGTTCTTCGACGAGGTGCCCCAACTGCCGGGCGGGGTCGACTCGAAGGAGATGGTGGACTCGGTGGTGGGCGGCGTCTACAGCGCGATCTACCGGTGGATCGACTCCGGCCGTACCGAACAACTGATGGAACTGCTACCGGTGTTGAGTATGTTCTGCCTGTCGCCGTTCCTCGGTCCGGCGGAAGCGGCCGAGAGGATGGGGGTGCGGGACTGGCCGAAGCGGGTCGCCGATTGGTGAAGATCCCTTCGTGCACCCGTATTGACCCGGCCAATACCGGGCAGTAGCTTCCCAGTTACTTACCGCGTGCTGACCGGACCCGCCCCGCTGCCGAGGGGCGGACGGCCCGGTCGCGCCCGGGGAACGCTGTCCGCGCCAGGACAACGTGCCAAGTGCCTGCAGACCCATCCACCCACAGGGAGCACACACATGGCCATGTCCGAGGACGCCGCCACGGCGGCCGAGACCCCGCAGACGCCGAGCGGGCCGAGAAGAGGACGGGTCCGGCTGAAGCGCACCGCCCTGATGGCCGTCCCGGCCGTCGCCGCCGGGGGCGTCCTGATGGCGCTCACCGCCCAGGGCGTGCTCGCCGCCCAGTTCTCCATCTCCGGAATGCCGTTCACCATCACCGCGGACAAGCTGGACGGCGAGGGCTTCGCCCAGTTCGGCGCGCTGGACTCGATGATCCCCGACAGCCCCAACGCCGGCTCCACCGGCGGTCAGGTGCTGGTCGCGGTGTCGGCGATCAAGAAGGCCGAGATCACCAACCTGTGCCAGAGCGTCGACCTCGGCGGCATCAACCTGGTGATCCACGCGGGCGACGGCGGCACCCCCGTCACCGCCTCCGACCTCACCACCGACTCCGACCTGCTCTCCGGCGACGCGGAGTTCAAGAACATCGAGATCGGCGGCGACGCCAGCACCTACACCAAGGCCGGCCCGGTCGGCAAGGGTGGCGCCGGTGTCTTCGGCCAGCAGGCCGACCACGTCACCCTGACCCACCTGAACCAGCACAACTACGCGAGCACCGCCGTCGGGTTCAAGCTGCCCAACCTGCGGCTGAGCTTCAGCTCCACGGGCTGCTGACCATGACGGAGTCCGTACCGGAGCCGGCCGGCACCGGCGAGGGCACCGCGGCACGGGCCGAGGGGGTGGCCGCCGAGGGGACGGCGGCCGCACCCGCCCGGGCCGCGGCGGCCACCGCCGCCGAGCCGACCGCGCGCCCGACCAAGCGCGACTGGCGGGGCAAGCGACCGTTCTGGGGCGGGCTGCTGGTGACGCTCGGCGGCGCCGAGATCCTGTTCACCCTGAAGGCCCCGCTGCCCGTCATCCTGCACATCGGGATGCAGGGGCTGGCCGGGTACCTGGTGCCGGCGGTGATGATGCTGTGCGGCCTGCTGATCCTGTTCAATCCGGCGCAGCGGCTGTTCTACTCCATCCTCGCCGTGCTGGCCTCGCTGGCCAGCTGGCTCACCTCCAACCTGGGCGGCTTCGTGATCGGGATGCTGCTCGGAGTGGTCGGCGCCTGCCTCACCTTCGGGTGGCTGCCCGAACAGCCGCTGCGCCAGGGCCGGCAGCGGCGGCTGGAGCGCCGGGAGACGCACCGGGCAGGGGTCTGACGACGGCGGTGCCCCGGGTCCTGGTGGTGGGAGAGCCCCGGGGCGTGGGGCACCTGCCCGTCGCACCCGTTCCTTCGCGGGCGCCCTGCCGCGGGTGTCCTTCGGCGGCCGTCCTTCCGGGGCCGTGGGGGTCGTGCCCGCCCTTCCGGGGCCGCTCGTCCGGGGCCGCCCGTCCGGGGCCGTACCGGCCCTTCCGGGCGGTCCGGTCCGTGGTGGCCGAGAACCATCCCGGTCCACACGTACCAAGGCAAGGGGTCGATGGTCCCGGGTTCCTCCGGGGCGATCGGCCCTTCTCGCGCTCGGCGGCCCGGCAGTTGACTGGACGGGACATGGACAACAGCAGCATGAGCATTGGCACCGCCACCGCCACCGCCACCGCCGAGTACGACCGCCTGATCGCCCGCCATCACGCGATGCGCCTGCGACGCCAACTCCTCGCCCCGTCCTCCTCGGGCGGCGGCGACTTCGGGTACGGCGCGTACGGCGAGGACGGCGGCTACGACGGCGCCGCCGACCAGCACCTGATCCGGCGCGACCTCGACCTGATCTCCCCGCTCGCGGACCTGATCGACCACCTCTACGCGGTGATGTTCAGCCATCGCCCGTATCTGCGACCGCTCTTCCCCGCCTCGATGGAGTTCCAGCAGCTCCACCTGGAACGGATCTTCCACCACCTGATCGACAACCTCGACCGCCCGGCCGAACTGGAGCAGACACTCCGCCAACTCGGCCGCGACCACCGGAAGCTGGGCGTCCGACCGGTGCACTACGAGGCCTTCGAGGAGGCCCTGTGCGCGGCCGTCCGGCACCGGGCCGGCGAGCGCTGGACCGACGACCTGGAGGGCGCCTGGGTGCGGATGCTGCGCTTCGCCGTCGGCGCGATGGTGGCCGGCGCCGACTCCGCGCTCACCGAACCCCCGTACTGGCACGCCGTGGTGACCGGCCACGAACGCCGCCGCCCCGACCTCGCCGTGCTGCGGGTGCGCACCGGCGAGCCGTACCCGTACCGGGCCGGGCAGTACGGCACCGTCGAGCACCCGGCGCTGCCGCACACCTGGCGGCAGTACTCGATGGGCTGCGCCCCGCGCGCCGACAACGAGCTGGAGTTCCACGTCCGCCGCACCGGCCCCGGCGGGGTCAGCGCCGCCCTGGTCGAGCACATCGCCGTCGGCGACCGGCTGCGCCTCGGCCCGCCGCGCGGCAGCCTGCTGCCCGACGACGACGCCCGCGACCTGCTGCTGGTCGCGGGAGGCACCGGCCTCGCCCCGATGAAGGCGATCATCGAGCAGCAGACCACCCGCCGGCCGACCGGCCGCCGGGTCCACCTGTTCGTCGGCGCCCGGGAGCGCGCGGACCTCTACGACTGGCATTCGCTGGCCGAACTCGGCCTGCACAAGCCGTGGTTGACCGTCACCCCGGTCACCGTCGGCGAGCTCGCCGACACCGTCGCCTCGGCCGGCGACTGGCGCGAGCACCTGGCCTGCGTCACCGGGCCGATCGGCATGGTCGGCTCCGTCCGCACCCGGCTGGCGGCGGTCGGGCTGCCGTCCACGCAGGTGCGGTTCGACCAGGCGCTGTACCGGTGACGCCGGCCGGACGGCCGTCGGACCGACGGCCGTCCGCTCCGTCGGCGGGTCAGCGGAAGCAGTAGGAGTCGGAGGAGGCGTCGCCGCCCGCCAGGTGGGTCTGGTGGACGCGCAGGCCCCGGAAGTCGGCGCCGTGCGGGAAGAAGCGCTCGTCGATGCTCAGCCCGCCGGCCTCCGGGTCGGCGTCCAGCTTGACCATCCAGGGCTCGATGCCCTCCGGGTAGAACTGGTCGTCCCAGGCGCCGTAGAGCGAGTTGGTGAGGTACAGCCGCCGGCCGTCCCGGCTGATCTCCACCATCTGCGGCGCCCCGCTCAGCGGACGGCCGGGCTCCGCCGGGTGCGGGGTGCGGGCGGCGATCCCGCCGAGCCGCACCGAGCCCGCCAGGCGGGGGTGGAACGGGTCCGAGACGTCGTACTGGAACAACTCCCCGGTGCCCCACGCCGAGACGTACAGCCAGCGGTCGTCCACCGACAGGTTGATGTCCGTGACCAGCGGCGGCACCGCGCCGAACGGCTGCAGCGCGGGCGGCAGGTCCTCGGCCTTGGCCGGCTCGGCGGGGATCTCGATCACCTTGCGCGCGGTGAACGCCGGCCCGTCCCGGTACCAGAGCCACACCGAGGAGGAGAGGTCCTCGACGTTGGTGACCACGCCGACGAAGCCCCACTCCGCCTGCGGATCGTGCGCCGGGCGCAGCTCCAGCACCATCTGGTACTGGTCGCCGAGGTCCACCCGCTGGAGGTGGCGCCCGGAGTCCAGCTCCCAGAAGTGCAGCGCGTGGCCGTACTTGCGCCCGAGCAGGAGGTCCGGCACCACCCCGTCCTCGACCATCGACGGGGTGCCCCACTCGCTGGTGATGCCCACGTTGGTGCCCAGGTGCCACCAGACGTCGTACGCGAAGTGCTGCGGACCGCGCTCGGTCTCCCAGGGGCGCAGCACCTCGAAGGTGGTGTGGTCGAGCAGCGCCACCCCGCCCGGCCCGTCCTCGCCGTCGGCGCCGCCGAGGCAGGAGAGGAAGACGCCGTCGGGGCCGCAGTGCAGGGTGTGCGGGCGCGAGTAGCCGGCCTTGGCGGCCAGCTCCTCGGCCTCGATCGTCTTCACCAGGCGCGGGCGGACCGGGTCGGGCCGGGTGTCCAGGACGTGCAGCCGGGAGGAGCGCAGCCCGGGCAGCAGCAGGTAGCGCCGCTCGGGGTTCTCGTGGCAGGCGTGGGCGAGGGCGCTGGAGCAGGCGTTCCAGCCGAAGTGGTGCAACTCGTCGCCGAGCGTGGGCAGTTCGGCGAAGTTCAGAACCCTCCCGTAGCTCGCCGAGTCCGGATCGGTGTCGACGCTCAGCAGCGCGTCCGGCTGCTGCCCCGACCGGTCGAACCCGGCCACGTACGCCAGCTTCTCCGGCGGAGCGGCGATCGCCTCCGCGGCCGAACGGTAGAGCGACGGATCGGTATGCCCGTGCTGCATGCAAACTCCCCAACTCGCCTGGTCTGTCCGGGAAGCGTTCCACAGAACCACCGGCGCACAGGAGGCGCACGAGAAGCGGCCGGGAGGCGCGGGCGGCTACCCTGACCGGGTGCACAACAGCATTCGCGGGGGCAACTTCCACGGCCCGGTCGTCCAGGCGCACACCGCGCACGTGACGGTCACCCCCCGGCCGCCCACCATCGCCGGCCTCCCGCCGCTCACCTCCGCCTTCACCGGACGGGAGCAGGACCTCGCCGAGCTCCGGGCCCTGCTGACCACGGACGGCCCGTCGACGGTGACGGTCACCGGCCTCGGCGGCATCGGCAAGACGACGCTGGCGACCGCCGTCGGCCATGCCCTCCTGGACGCCGAGCACTTCTCCGCGGCCTTCCTCGTCGACCTCCGGGGCTACGACGGGACCCCGGTCGAGGCAGGGCAGGCCCTCGACACCCTGCTGCGCGCCCTCGGCGTCCCGGCGGAGCACATCCCCCCGGACCCGGAGACCCGGGCCGCCCTCTACCGCGCCCGGCTGGAGCAGCACGGCGGCGGCGTCCTGGTCGTCGCCGACAACGCCTCCGCCGCCGACCAGGTCCGCCTCCTCCAGCCGCCGTCCACCCGCCACCGCCTCCTGGTCACCTCCCGGGAGACCCTCCCCGGCCTCGGCGCCCGCCTCCACCGCCTCGGCGTCCTCGGACCCGAGGCGGCCGTCGCCCTCCTCGACACCGTCGTCCGCGCCGCCCGCCCGGACGACGCGCGCGTCACGGCCGACCCGGCAGCCGCCCGGCGCATCGCGAAACTGTGCAGCCACCTCCCGCTCGCCCTGCGGCTCGCCGCCGCCCAGCTCGTCCTGGACCCGCACTTTCGCTCCGACGAGCTCGCCACGGACCTGGCCGATCACGCCGCCCGGCTCGACCTCCTGGACGACGGCGAGGTCGGCGTCCGGATCGTGCTCGACCGCTCGTACCGGAGACTCACCGAGCCGCAGGCGGAGCTGTTCCGGCTGCTGGCCCTCAACCCCGGCCCCGACATCTCGACCGACGCCGCCGCCGCACTGGCCGACGCGAAGGTCCGCGAGGCCCGCTCCCGGCTCGCCCGGCTCGTCGGCAGCGCCCTGGTCGAACAGACGGCGGGCGGCCGCTGGTACCTCCACGACCTGGTCCGGGACTACGCGCTGGAACAGGCCGGTCGCCACCGGGCGGCCGGCGGCAGCGCCCTGCAGCGCCTGCTGGTGCACTACGCGGAGACGGCCGTGGCCGCCGACGAGGAGATCGAGGCGCTTCCCGGAAGGCGGGGCCCCGGTCGGTTCCGCGACCGGGGCGAGGCCCTGGGGTGGCTGGAGTGCGAGCGGGCCAACCTGGTCGTGACCGTGCGTCTGGCGGCGGCGATCGGCCTTCCCCTGGTGGCCGTACCGCTGTCCTCGGCGCTGGTCGGCCATCTGGTCCGGTGGTGCCGGAACGACGACGCCGTCGCGATGACGACGGCGGCGCTGTCCGCCGCCCTCGCCGTCGGGATCAGGTCCGAGGAGGCGACGGCACGGCACAACCTCGGCTTCGCGCAGGGCCGGGCCCGCCGGTTCGAGGAGGCGATGGAGGCCCTGCTGACCGCCGGCGAGATCTTCCAGGAGGTCGGCGACCGGAAAGGGGAGGCCTCGGCCCACGCGAACCTCGCCGAGATCCTGGCGAGCCTGCACCAGCGGCAGGCGGCCATCGACGCGATCCGGTACGCCCTCACCCTGGTGCACGGCCGGGACGACCCGCGGTGGGAGGCCCGGCTGTCGTTCAACCTCGGCATCCTGCTGATCGACGCGGAACGGTTGGACGAGGCCGACGAGACGTTCCGGCGGACGGCAACGGTCTTCCGGGACCTCGGTGACCGGAGCGGCGAAGGGATGTCCTGGGGCTGCGTCGCCCAGATCCTCAGCCGCCGGGGTCGTTACGACGAGGCGATCGAGGTCCACCAGCGGGCGCGGACCGTCTGCCAGGAGGCCGGTGACCGGTACAACGAAGCGCTGGTGCTGGGCGATCTCGGCGTCACCCTCGTCGGTGCGGGCCGGGTCGGGGAAGCGGTGGGGGCCCACGAGCGGGCCGGCCGCCTGCTGCGGGAGACCGGTGACCGCCAGGGGGAGAGCCTGAGCCTGCGCAACCTCGGCATCGCTCTGCGGCGTGCCGGGAGGGCGGACGAAGCCCTGGCCGCCCACCGGCGGTCCCTGGCCGTCTGTCAGGAACTCGGCGACCGCACCGGTGAGGGCAGCACCTGGATCGCTCTCCAAGCCGTGTTCAAGGACCTCGGCCGGCACGAGGAAGCCGAGGAGGCCCGTCGGCAGGCCGATCGTGCCATCGACGACGCCCACGCAGCGCTCTCCGAAAGCATTGCGATCATCACATCGCGCCAGGTCGGAGATGCCGGGGTCGACAACGGCTGAGCCAGTACAGTCACCCTCATGGAGTTCCGTGAAGACATCCTGGGTGCCCCCTACGAGGCCGCCGAGCTGACGCTGAGGCCGGACGACGAGGGGGCGGTGTGCGCGACGCTCGTCCGCAGGCCGGTGCCCGGGGCGGACCGGGCCGTGCTGTACATCCACGGGTACAACGACTACTTCTTCCAGACCAACCTCGCGGACCACTACACCGCGCTCGGCTTCTCCTTCTACGCCCTCGACCTGCGCAAGTACGGCCGCTCGCTGCGCCCCCACCAGTCGCCGAACTTCGTCCGCGACCTCACCG
The DNA here is from genome assembly GCF_042798815.1 of Kitasatospora sp. NPDC057738. Classification (NCBI taxonomy): domain Bacteria; kingdom Bacillati; phylum Actinomycetota; class Actinomycetes; order Kitasatosporales; family Streptomycetaceae; genus Kitasatospora; species Kitasatospora sp. NPDC057738. The sequence continues at coordinate 21,070 of NZ_JBHVJT010000032.1, forward strand.
AGTACGACGAGGAGATCGACGAGGCCGTCCGGATCATCCGCGAGGTGGACGGGCACCGGCAGCTGCTGCTGAACGGGCACTCCACCGGCGGGCTGATCGGGGCCCTGTGGGCCGGCCGGCGGGCCGGGCGCGGGGTGGTGGACGGCCTGTTCCTCAACAGTCCGTTCCTGTCGATGCCGGTCGGGCCCGCGGTCCGCACACTCGGCGGGCCCGCCGTGACGGCGGTCGGGCGGCTGGCGCCGACCCGCGTCCTGCCGTCCGCGCTCAACCCGCACTACACCCACAGCCTGCACAAGGACCACCAGGGCGAGTGGGACTTCGACCTCACCCTCAAGCGCCCCGAGAGCTTCCCGCTGTACGCGGGCTGGCTGTCGGCGATCCACCAGGGCCACCGGCGGCTGCACCGGGGACTGGGCATCGACGTGCCGGTGCTGCTGATGGCCTCGACCCGGTCCATCTCCACCACCAAGTGGCACAACGCGCTGCACCACGCCGACGCCGTGCTGCGCGCCGACGACATCGCCGCGCAGGGGCCGCGGCTGGGCCGGCACGTCACCGTCGTGCGGATCAAGGGCGGCATGCACGACCTGGTGCTGTCCGGTGCGGAGGCCCGCGCCGAGGTGTTCGCCGAACTGGACTGCTGGCTCGCCGCCTACCTCGACGTCGAGCCCGTCGGGGAGCACGCGTGACCTTCCCGCAGCACGACGGTGCCGAGCAGGCCGAGGACGACGAGCACGGCGAGCCGGTGCCCGTCGGGCGGCGGACCGACCTGGGCTTCGCCAAGCTCATGCCCGACCTCGACCGGGACGGCGGCTGGCTGCTCACCCTGGACGGCACCCCCCAGTCCTACGTCGACCTCGCCGACCCGACCCACCTGGAGTTCGAGTACACCCGGCGCCTCGGCCACCTCGCCGACGCCCTCGCCCCCGCCGGACAGCCGCTCGACGCGCTGCACCTCGGCGGCGGCGCCCTCACCCTGCCCCGCTACCTGGCCGCCACCCGACCCGGCTCCCGGCAACGGGTCGCGGAGGTGGACGGACCGCTGCTGGAACTGGTCGCCGAACAGCTGCCCTGGCAGGGCCCCGGCGCGGACATCACCGCGACCGTCGGCGACGCCCGGGAGGCCCTCGCCGAGACCCCGGCCGGCTCGCAGGACCTGGTGATCGCCGACGTCTTCCACGGCTCGCGCACCCCCGCCCACCTCACCTCCGTGGAGTTCCTGCGACTGGCCGCCGCCGCGCTGCGCCCCGGCGGCTGCTACGCGGCGAACCTGGCGGACGGCCCGCCGCTGGCCTTCGCCAAGGCCCAGGCGGCGACGGTGCGGGCGGTGTTCCCGTACGTCTGCCTGGTGGCGGAGGCGCCGGTGCTGCGCGGCCGCCGGTACGGCAACATCCTGCTGGCGGGCTCGACGGCGCCCCTGCCGGTGGCCGAGCTGACCCGGCTGCTCGCGGGCGACATCTTCCCGGCCCGGCTCACCGACGGGGACGACCTGGCGGACCTGGTCGGCCGGACCGCCCCGGTCACCGACGCCGAGGCCACCGACTCCCCACCCCCACCGGACGGCGCGTTCAGCATCGGCTGAGCCCAGGCCCCGCACGCACGGTGGCCGGAAATCCGGTGGGCCTCCTCCTTCCGCCCGGGTAGCGTGCGGGGACGATCCCGGAGGAGGCGAGGCGATGCGGCCGTTGCTGCTGCTGGACGTCGACGGACCGTTGAACCCGTGCGTGGCGAAGCCCTACCGGCGGCCCGAGGGCTACGAGACCCACCGGTTGATGACGCCGCGCTGGGTGGCGGCCGAGCGCCGTCGGCTCACGGCCTGGGGCCTTCCCCACAAGGCGCCGAAGCCCCTGCGGGTCTGGCTCAACCCGGCCCACGGCCCGGCCCTCGTGGCGCTGCCCTTCGACTTGGCGTGGGCGACGACGTGGCAGGAGGAGGCCAATGCCTTCATCGGTCCCTTGCTGGGGCTGCCCGGCCTGCCGTACATCCCCTGGTCCGAGCCGCGGCCCGAGCCGGGCGGCGGGGTGTTCTGGAAGACCCCGCAGATCGTCGCCTGGGCGAAGGGCCGCCCGTTCGCCTGGGTCGACGACCTGATCACGGACGCCGACCGGGCCTGGGTGGAAGCCCACCACCCGGGCCAGGCACTGCTCCACCACGTCGACCCGAAGGTCGGCCTGACGGTCCAGGACTTCGCCCGACTGACGGACTGGTCCAACGCGCTCGGCTGACCGCACGAGCGAGCCGAGCCTTCGAGGTCAGACGGGCGGCGTCAGGTCGCTCTCGCTGATGGTGTACGTGAGCGGGGGGTAGACGAAGTCCGTTTCCGTGTTCTCACGGCGCCGCAGTCGGTAGAACTCGTGCCTCTGCTCCTCGTCGGCCGGCACGAGGCGTGCGCCCTGGGGGAGGTACGCCTGTCCGTCGCGAAACCGGACGAGTGTTTTTGACGTTCGGAAGGTTACGCCCAGCCATTGGTTGTCCGCCGTGCGGGCGGGCGGGTCCAGGACGATCTTGTGCCTGAGTCGCCGGTTCGAGCCGACAGAAAACGCGACGACACTGTGGTGGGCGAGGGGGATCTCGAACTTCTCGCCGTCGGGCCCCTTCGATTCGAAGATCAGCTTTCTCGGCGGGCTCGCATCGGGATGCTGGTAGCAGGAGAAGACGGCGATGAACGAATCGTCGGCCAGATCGAGGGCCTGGTCGGAGTGGCTGCCCATGGTCGCGTAGGCGTTCGTGCAGCTCTCGATGAGAGCGTTGTTGAAGCCGACCGAAAGCGCCGCACGTTCTTGAACCTGCCGTGCCAGCCGTTCGTGCACCGCCCGGAAGCGCTGCGTCGGGCTGCTGTAGCGAGTGGTGGTCCGTACGAGGGGCGCATCACCCGACTCGTCGATCCTGGCGAGCACGGCGCCCCGCCGGCCCTTTCCCACGTCTTCCAGACGGGCCGACGCGGACAGTTCCGCGAAGAGGTTCTCCTCGGTGGGCAGTGTGCACGAGAGGATCTCGTCCGAGATCCTAGACGCGGGGGGCAAGGTAGTCTCCCGTGTTCATGCTGAAGAGGAATTCGTCGCCGTAGTCCATGAAGGACGAGGTCCTGTTCTCCTCGGCGTACAGCCTGCGCAGCTCGTCCATGCCGGCCGGTGTGGGCGGCTCCAGTTCCACCGGTTCTCCGTCCCGTTCGAGGAACGTGCGGCCGTCCTTGTGGACGGCTTCGGTGTTGGAACAGCGCACCACGTAGCCCAGGCGGGTCGGGAGCAGCTCGGCGTCCAGTGACGAGGGCCGGATCTCGTGGGTGTAGAGGCGGTTGGTGGACAGCGGCATGAAGAACACGGAGCCGGGGTGGAGGGTGACGGTGAACTGCGGGGGGAGTGCGATCCCGTCGAGTTCCGCGGTCCGCTCCTTGAGGCGGAAGTGGAGCCTGGTCAGCCCGCTGGCGCCCTTCACGCCGAAGTCGTAGGCGTCCTCGGCCAGGGGCCGCAGCTTGTCGAGCCGGTCGTAGAAGGTGCAGAAGGCCATGATGCCGTTGGCGGGCATGTCCTTGGTCTTGTCGGCATGGGCCGAGATCTTCGCCTTGGACTGCTTGCGCTCGGCCGTGGCAAGGGTGTTGTGGTAGATCTGCGCGAGGACGTGATTCAGCGGCGCCTGGTTCCGGAAGACGGCGGCGGCCTCGCGGTTCAGCGCTTCGACGATGTGCGTGTCGGTCGGGCGGAAGCTCTCGGTCGGTCCCGAGAGATTCGTGGAGCACCGGAGCAGGCGGAAATGCAGTTCGTCACCGTTGCGCGTGACGGGCGTCAGATAGATTCCGCTGCGATGGGCCGCGCCGGGCTTGGTGGACTCCGTCAGGGACTGGAACGCGTGCTCCGTACGGATCCGCCCGAAATGATCGTCGCCGAGTCCGAAAAAGCGGCGGTAGTACACGCCGACGCCGTGTACGCGGACGGGGACCCGGCCGAGGTCGACGAGGGTCCAGGGCTCGTCGACGTCCTCGCGGTAGCCGTGCGACAGCTCCCGGACGACGAATACCCGCGCAGCCGCGTGCAGTTGACGGCCGCTGATCCCGGATATGTCGCCACACAGGTAGACCGTCCTCCGGGCGAGGTCGGGCGAGCCGGAAGCAAGCTCCTCCGGCGTGATCGTGGACCCGAAGAAGTCCCTGATCACGTCGTTGTCCTGCGACATCGAAGGTGCGACCAGGATGTTGCCCGCATCCTCGATGCGGGCTTCCGTCGGCTCTGTCGTGTGCATCAAGCGGTACCTGTCATTCGCGGATCCTGGTGGATTCTCAAAACCGTGGACTTGGCCATGGCCCGCACTCATTCATTCAATTCGGGGTAGTAGCCGAGCTGGTACGTCGACAGCTGGGAGACGGCGAGCTCTGCCTCGCCCCGGCAGATCACGCAGACGCGGTGCCGGTGGCATGCGGGGCAGTTGACCCGCCCGCGGGTCGCGTCGGGCCGCCAGCCGCGTCCCCCGCAGTCGTAGCACCAGCCCAGGCCTTCGCACTCGTAGCAGAGCACGAATCCGGCCGTGACGGTCTCGGCCGTGCGCACCGGCTCGGGCCGCCGGAACTCCTCCGGCTCGTACAGGGCCATCGCCGGTGTCTGCCCGCTGAACCACACGGTGGACGTGTGGTCGACCGTACGGATCTCGATGGTGCAGCCGTCGCGGTGGCCGGTGACCACGATGCGGGGCGTTCCCTTGGCGTCCTCCTGCGAGGTCGCGACCGTCCAGCCCGCGGAGTGGAGCAGCGCGGCCGCGCGAGCGGCGGTGTCGGCGGCGCCGGCATTCGCGGGGCGCTTCCCCGTGCTGCTGCTGACCGAGTACCGGTAGCGGAGCGGTTCGTGCCAGTCGACGACCTGTGGCGTGTCGAGCAGCGGCAGGCCGGGATCGCTGCCGGGGGCCAAGTCGTCGATCAGCTCGACCAGTTGTGACCGCAGGGCCCGGCCCAGCCGGTCCAGCTCTTCCCGTGCGCCCGGTACGGGCCCCATGACGCCCCCTCCTCGCCCGGCCCGGCCGTTGCCGGGCGGCCCGCTCGATCCCCGGGAGTCTATGCGGTGTTCGTCTCACCGAGCGTCAAGGACGGTGGGGGCCGAGCCGGGTGAGGAGGTCGTCGGCGCACTCCTCGGCGAGTTCCTCGGCGTGTTCGGGGAGTTGCGCGCCGGCCCGCAGGTGGCGTCGGACCAGCGAGAGCGGTAGCTCGATCAGGGCGAGCACCACGCGTTCGACGGACCGGGGGTCCTCGGTGGGCGACCCGGCCCCCAGCAGCGCGGCGAGGGCGGCGAGCGCGCCGTGCACGCTCCGGTTGCCGAGATCCGCGCGCAGCCGGTGTTCCTCCGACCAGTCCGCGCGCCCGAAGTCGTCGGGGCCGTAGAGGAGCAGGGCCGCCTCCTGCGGGTGGGCCCGGGCCCATGCGACCACCTGGCGGGCCGCCGCCCGCGCGGTCTGCCGCGCGTCGGCGGTCGTGGTGAGCGGTACGGGGTCGAGGTCCTTGCCGAGTACCGTGCCGAAGGCCGCGAGGTAGCCCTGCTGGAACCGGTCGACGGTCCGCAGCCAGAGTTCGGCGAGCAGGGCGCTCCGTCCCGGGAAGCGGTAGTACACCGAGCCGCTCGGGGCTCCGACCTCTCCCGCGACCGCGGCCATGGTCACCGCGGCCGGGCCGGACTCGGCGGCCAGCCGGACGGCGGCGTCGAGAAGCTGGTCGGAGTCGAAGCGGGGTGGTCTCGCCATGAGTTGGAGGGTACTCTCCACAATAATTAGAGAGCAGTCTCTATAACTGCCCGGAAGGTGAGCCGATGGCTGTCCACAACGTGCACGAACGCCTGCTGCCCGCGAAGGAGACCGAGGTGGGGGCGCTGATCGACACCCTGGCCGGCACCGGCGACCTGCTGTGGCCGCAGGACACGTGGCCCCCGATGCGCTTCGACCGTCCACTCGCCGTGGGCGCCGTCGGTGGGCACGGCCCGGTCCGCTACACCGTCGACGCGTACGTCCCCGCGGCATGGGTGCGCTTCGGCTTCACCGGGCCGCGCGGCTTCCACGGCTTCCACGAGTTCACCGCCACGGCCGTCGACGAGCGGTACACCCTGCTGCGCCACACGCTCGTCCTGACCGCCCGCGGCCCGGCACGACTCGGCTGGCCGCTCGCCTGGCGGCCGCTCCACGACGCGCTTCTGGAGGACAGCCTGGATCGCGCGGAGAAGGCCTGCACGGGCACGGTGGCCCGCCCGGCGCGGTGGAGCCCGTACGTACGGTTGCTGCGCGCGCTCGTTCGCTGATCGCCGGCCCGGGCCGGCCCGCCGAACCCGCCGCCCGGACAGGTGAGTTCCGCGGGGCCGGGGCCGGGGCCGCCGTGAGCCGGGGCCGCCGTGAGCCGGGGCCGCCGTGAGCCGGCCCCGGCTGGTCAGAGTCCGAAGTGCTCGACGGCCCGTTCGGCGACCTCGTCGGGCTCCAGGCGGGTGTTGTCGATCAGCAGGTGCGCACCCGGGACGTGCGCGAAGTCGTCGACCGAGTTGAGCCGGTACCTGGCGTCCATGTCGAGCAGATTGCCGTTGGACCAGTCCAGGTCGCGCTTGGACGGCTTCTCCGCCAGGCGGGTCTCCCCGGCGTTGCGCTCCAGCCGCACGCTCTGGTCGGCGGACAGCTCCAGGAACAGCACGCGCGAGCCGCGTTCGCGGAACGGGGCCGCGTAGCGCTCGACGAGTGCGGCGTCGTCCGGGTCGTCGAAGTCCCAGACCAGGGTGAACACCAGGCCGGGCAGGTCGCTGGCAGCGGCCTCGGCGGAGATCTGCTCACGGAAGTCGTGGTTGAGGCGCTGGAACTGCGGCGACCCGTAGGGGAACAGCCGCAGCAGCGGTTCGATGGTCAGGTGGTTGTGGAAGAGCTTGTACCCCGTGCGCGCGGCCACGGCCTCGCCCACGGTCATCTTCCCGACCGCGGCGGGCCCGATGACGAAGAGCAGGGTCGGGCTCGTGGTGTCGGGCATCGCGCCAGGACAGGGCTACGGAGCGATCTTGGTCGAGCGCGCCCCGGACACCCGCCGGATCGGCAACTCCTCAGTCGAGCGGGATGACGAGGACGGCCTGCGGGCCTTTGGGGGTCTGCTCGACCTGGTACTCGACCCGCTCGCCCTCCCGCAACGTGCGGTACCCGGTCCCGACGATGGCCGAGTAGTGGACGAACACGTCAGGACCGGGAACGTCCGGCACGATGAAGCCGTACCCCTTGTCGGCGTTGAACCACTTCACGGTGCCGAAGTTGATCAGGGCGCGGTGGGTCGCGGCCGGCGGCCCGGCAGCCGCCGCCCACCCCGGGGCGGCGGCCGCCAGCAGCGCGCCGAGCGCGAGGAGCGGGGCGCACACCAGGGCCGCCACACGGCCACGGCCACGGACGGGGACGGGGACGGGGACGGGGACGGAAGGTGACATCGGGGACCTCCTTGCGAGTCGTCGGCCGGCCGACACGGAGCGCGGCCGGTCCTCGCACCCGCGCCGGCGATGCGTTCGACCGCGCCGGGGACGCTGCGCCATGGGACTCCTCCTCGAACCCGGTGGTGACGGCGGGTCCAGGATCGTCCGGGCAGTCGGTGTGCCGGCAGGGCGTGCGAGGCGGGGCGTGGAGCATGCCGGTCCCGGCCAGTTGGGACACGCGCCCGCCGACAGCTCGGTAGGAAAACGACGGCAAGGGGTCAGGGGTTGGGCGGTCCTGATGGCATGGCATTGCCCGACGCGGTGAGCGCGGGCCGGTGCGCGGGTTCGCGGGCCGGTGCGGTGTGCGGGGGCCGTTACCGGCTTCGCGGGCCGGTGCGCGGGGCCCTCCCGTCACTCCACCGGCCGGGTGTCCCGGTCCGCGCTGCCGGACCGGCCCTCCAGGTCGGCGAGGACGCCGAACAGCTGGCTCTTCGCCCGCAGGAACTCGTCGTTGACGTCCTGCACGTCGAAGCTCTCGGTGGTTCCCGCGCGGGCCCTCTTCTCGATGTCCTCCGCCAGGCCGGACAGGGGTCCGGCTCCCAGGGCCCGGGCACTGGACTTGAGCGTGTGGGCGGCCCGCAGGGCTTCGTTCGGGAGCCCGTGCGCGATGGTGGAGATCAGCCCCGGGGCGTCGTCGACGAACAGCTGGGCGAGCTCCACGACCGATGACGTCCCGCCGATCTCGTCGCACAGTCTCGCCAGGACGTCCGGAATGACGGAGGCGGCCGGCGGGGCGGCTTCGGCGGGGGCGACCGCCGTCCCTCCGGCGGCGGGTGCGCGGCCCAGGGCCGCGGCCAGGCCGTCGCTCTTGATCGGCTTCGCCAGGTAGTCGTCCATTCCCGCGGCGAGGCAGGCTTCGCGGTCGCCCTGCATGGCGTTCGCCGTCATGGCGATGATGTAGGGGCGGCGACCGGGTTCGATCACCTGATTGATCTTCCGTGACGCTTCGAGGCCGTCCATGACGGGCATCTGGACGTCCATGAGCACCACGTCGTAGTCGCCGTCCCGGACGGCGTCGACGGCCTGGCTGCCGTCCTCGACGATCTCGGCGACGTAGCCGAGTTTCTTGAGCAGCAGTACGGCGAGCTGCTGGTTCACCGCGTTGTCCTCGGCGAGCAGGATCCGCAGATCGGTCGGCTCCCCGTTCACCGGGGAGGGCGGCGCGTTACGGGCCGCCCGCTCTCCCACGACCACGGACAGGAGCGTGTCGTGCAGTTGCGAGGCCCTGAGGGGCTTGGTCAGGACCGCCGAGAACTCCCGGTCGTCGATCGCGTGCCGGGAGGTCGCCAGCGAGGTCGCCAGGATGAGCGGCAGCCGCTGACGGCCGGGGATCCGGTGGATCCGGGCGGCCAGTTCCACGCCGTCCATGTTCGGCATCATCATGTCGAGGACGGCGACGTCGAACGGGTCGTTCGAGGTGAGGATCCGCAGTGACTCCTCGGGGGCGGACGCTTCGGTGGAGGTCATGTTCCAGGAGTCGGCGTGCCGCCGGATCACCTCGCGGTTCAGGTCGGTGTCGTCGACGATCAGCAGGCGCTTCAGCCGCAGGGGCTCTTCGACGGAGGGCGGCCGGTCGACCGCGCCGACGCCCAGGTCGATGGTGAAACCGAAGACCGATCCCACCCCGACCTCGCTCTTCACCTCCATGTTCCCGTTCATCATCTCCACGAGGCGTTTGCTGATGGCCAGGCCCAGCCCGGTGCCCCCGTACTTGCGCGTGGTGGAGGAATCGACCTGGCTGAAGTTCCTGAAGAGCCGGCCCATGCGGTCCTCGGGGATCCCGATGCCGGTGTCCGAGACGGCGAAGTGCAGCCTCGCCACGGTCGGGTCTCCCGGTCGGTCCTCGGCGGTCTTGACGGTGAGGACGACATGGCCGGATTCCGTGAACTTGACCGCGTTGGAGAGGAGGTTGGTCACGATCTGCCGCAGGCGCATCCCGTCGCCGACCACGCAGTCCGGAATGTCGGGGGCCACCAGGCAGGCGAGATCGAGGCCCTTCTCCGCGGCGCGGGCCGCGATGACGTCGATCGCGGACTCGACGGTGTCGCGGAGCGAGAACTGCCTGCTCTCCAGTTCCAGACCGCCGGCGTCGATCTTGGAGAAGTCCAGGACGTCGTTGATGATGCCGAGGAGGGCTTCGCCGCTGGAGTTGATGATCTCGGCGAAGTTCCGCTGCTCGGGCGTCAGCGCGGTGGCCAGCAGCAGTTCCGTCATGCCGATGACGGCGTTCATCGGGGTTCTGATCTCATGGCTCATGGTGGCGAGGAACTCGGTCTTGCTGCGGGCCGCGGTCTCGGCGACCAGGCGGGCGTTCTGCAGTTCCTGCTCCGCCCGCAGGCGTGCGGCCACCCGTGACACCTGGGCGCCGACCTGGCTCAGCAGGGCCGGCAGGATGTCGTCCTGACCGGCCGTTCCCGGTGGCGAGAGGAATTCGAGCACGAAGAGGACGTCCGATTCGTCGGACACCGGAAGCGTGAGGAAGCGGGTCATGCCGAGACCGCGGCAGGCTGCCAGGTAGTCGACTCCGACGTCCCCGGCGCCGATCTCGCCCGCCGCGATGTCACGGGTCAGCAGGGCGCGGCCCGCGGGCCCGTGTCCCGGCGGGACGGTGGGGGTGCCGGTCTCCCGGAGGGAGCCCAGCTGCCAGGGGTCGGCCGCCCACCAGTGCTGGGGATGCGAGGCGAGCACCCCGTGGTCCGGGACGAGCGACAGCGCGTGGCCGACCGGGAATCCCGCGAAGACGCAGACGCCCTTCACGGCGGCGAGGAGCGGGCCGTTCATGTCGACCGCGTTGTTGCAGGCCGCGGCGACGGATTCGAGCAGCTCCAGGCCGCGCTGCTTCCTGAGCTCCTGTTCCTTCGCGTCGTGCAGCTTGCGAATCATCTCCTCCGATATCAGCTCGGCCTGCCGCCGGGCGTCGCGTTCCTTCCGGAGCAGGTCCTCCAGGAGGGTCACGTGCCGATCCGCATCCCGCTGCTCCACTGCGCACTCACCCCTGTCGCGTGAGGGTGACCTCGAAGACGCACTCCGGGTCTCCTCGTCCGGTGCAGCTGGACTGGTCGATCCTGACGTCCTCCCCGAAGTGCTCGGCCGCCCCTTCGATGAGTCCTTCGCCGAACGCGCACAGCTGCCGTTGCGAGCTGTAGCTCATGACGAGGACACCGCTGGCGGGTGTCTCGAACCTGAAGCTGGGCACGGCGGCTCCGGGATACAGGCGCCGCACCTCCGGATGGATGATGTCCTCCAGGGTCAGCAGGAACGTCCGGGCGGAGCTGTGCCCGGCGAAGAACATCGGGTACCGTTCGGCGAAAATCGGCAGGGCTTCGCGGCCCAGCCAGCGGACGACCTCCGTCTCCGACTTCCCGAACATGGGCGCCGCGGCGGCCACGATGCTCATGAACTCCTCGTCGGGGTAGTTGCCGAGCGAGGTGTACGTTCCGTCGACGCCGGAGGCGTCGATCAGTTCCCCCCAGGCCAGCAGCCCGTACTGCCGGGAGACCACCTCGTTGAGGAGGTCGAAAACGACGCCCTTCATGCTGCCTCACCTCCGCTCTCCGGTCGGCCCTGGATCTGCCCGAGCTGGGAGAGCATCGTCATGACGTCCCAGTAGTAGACGGCCTCGGACATGAGTCCGTCCGCGTCCAGCCTGGCGATGACCGCGATGGCCACCGAGAACGTCCGGCCGACGGCGTCGGCGTTCCACATGCCGGCGACCTCGTTCACGACGGTGCCGGTCATGGTGAAGACGAACGCGCCGCGGTCGCCGGCGGAGAACGCGTCGTCGAGGCGGGCGGTCAGGTCCGCGTTGGTCATCCAGGACTTGTACAGCTCGTGGACCTGATCGCGGCCGTGGAGTTCGCAGTTGATGCCGGGCTCGGCGTAGTGCACGTCCCGGCTGTAGCAGCCGGCCGCTCCGTCGACGTCCTTCCGGTTGACGGCGTCGATCAGTCGCGCGAATACCTTGGTGTCCGTCATCGGGGTTCCCTCCGGGTTCGTGGGCGGTGGTCAGATCCAGCGGGCGGCGATGTCCGCGGCCTCGGCCGCGTGGGCCACCATGACCGAGTAGTGGTCGGCCGCCAGGTCGGCGCTCTCGACGCTGTCGGGCCAGTGGTTGTTCAGCCGGACGCCGTCGGTGTACGGGAGCGGTTCGGTGGCGCGGATGGAGTAGGTGGGGGCGGCCGTGCCGGGGAGCGGGTGGCCCCGCAGCATGCTGTAGTGCCAGCCGAAGGCGGTGAGCGCGGGGGTCTCCAGCGAGACGATGTCGGGCCAGGACTCCAGCAGGGACTTCGTGCCGCCGTTGAAGACCTCGTCGGACAGGTCCTCGGGGACGGGGGTGTCGATCAGCAGGACGGCCTCCGGCCCCGCGCCGCGGGACTCCAGTTCGGCGGCCACCAGCCGGGAGGCCCAGCCGCCGGAGCAGTACCCCACGAGCACGAACGGGGCCCCGTCGGCGCAGCGCTCCACCGCGGGGGCCATGGCCCGGCCCAGGGCCGCGGGCGACTCCGGGACGGCGTCGGGGCGGGCGTAGCCGGGGTAGCGCAGCGCGTGGACGTCGTGGAGGCCGAGGAAGCGCTTGGCGAAGCGGCTGTAGGTGAAGTTGCCGAGGAACGGCCCCAGCGAGTCCAGGCAGATGATCTTCCTGCTCTCCGGTCCGCGGGAGAGGCGGGCCGGGGGCGGTGGCGGGCCGGCGTCTTCGGCGCCGCTGTAGCGGGGGCGCAGGCGGGCCGCGGCGGCCAGGAAGTCGAGTGCTTCGACGGCTCTGCCCTCCTCGACGGTCCTGCGGAAGATGTCGCCGATGCCGTCGGCCGCGGGCGGGGCGGTGGACGGCGCCTCCTGGTCCTGCCGGGCGAGCGAGGCGCAGAGGAAGGCGGCGAGGTCGGCCGGGGTGGGGTTCTCGCCGACCACGCCGAGTTCGAATTCGAGGCCGGTCGCCTTTTCGAGGCCGTTGACCAGTCGGACGGTCATCAGTGAGTCGAAGCCGAGCTCCTGGAAGAGCTGGTCGTCGTCGATCTCCTCGACCGGCAGGTCCGAGATCGCGGCGGCGTGTTCCTTCACCAGCGCGATCATCGGTTCGAGCCGAGGGGGAGCGGAGGCGGGGGAAGCGGTGGCGGATTCCTGGTTCATGGTCGTCATCCGGTGGGATCGGGGGACGGTGGTGCGCCGCCGTCCGGCGGGGTGGGAGCGGAGGGGCGTGCGGGCCCGGGCCCGGGAGCGAGCCAGTAGCCGCGGCGCTGGAACGGATAGGTCGGGAGGTCCGCCGGGAGCGCGGACGTGCCGGGGAGCGCGGGCGTCCAGTCGACCGGGGCCCCGGCCACCCAGAGGGCGGCGAGGGAAAGCAGGAACGAGGTGGGCTCGTCGGCGTCGAGGCCGAGCGTTCCGGTGACGGTGACGGTGGCCGCCTGGCCCGGCGACGGCGCGCCCGGGGACGCCTCGCCCGGCGACGGCGCGCCGCCGCGGTACGCCTGGTGGTTCTCGGTGATGGCCGGGACCAGGACGGGCTGCGGGCCGAGGTCGACGAAGTGCCGGTATCCCGCCGCCAGCAACGAGCGGACGCACTCGTCGAACCGGACCGGCTCCCGCACGTTGGCGTACCAGTAGCCGGCGTCCAGGAGCTGGTGGTCGATCAGCTCGCCGGTGACGGTCGAGTGCAGCGGGATGCGGCCCTTGCGGGGGCGGAGGTCGGTGGCGGCCAGCAGGTCGGAGCGGACGGCCTCGACGGCCCCGGTGTGCGCGGCGACGCGGATGGGCAGCCGGTGCGCGGCGATCCGCTCCGTCCGGCAGTGGTCGAGCAGCTGCTCCAGGGCGTCGTCGGGGCCCGCGACCACCACGGAGGAGGGGCTGTTGACGGCGGCGACGGACAGCGCGGCGTGCAGCGCCGAGAGCAGTTCCGCGGCGCGCTCGGCGGACAGCGGGAGGGTCACCATGCCCCCGGTGCCCGCGATCCGGCCGAGGGCCCGGTCGCGCAGGGCGACCAGGGAGGCCGCGTCGTCGAGGGTGAGGGCGCCGGCGACGTGGGCGGCGGCGATCTCCCCCTGGGAGTGCCCGATGACGAGATCCGGTTCGACGCCGTGGTGGCGCCAGAGTGCCGCGAGGGCGACCGAGGTCGCGAAGAACAGCGGCTGGACGAGCTCCGGCCGCTCCAGCTCCGCCGTGGTGGCCGCGTCGCCGAACAGGTCGGACAGGCTGCGCCCGGTGTGCGGGCGCATGGCCCGGTCGCAGGCCTCGAACGCCTCGCGGAAGACGGCCGAGTCGTGGAGCAACTGCCGTCCCGCGGTCCACGACTGGGCGCCCTGGCCGGGGAAGACGAAGACCGTGCCACCGGGTTTGCGGGCGGCCGTGCCGGACACCAGGTGCCGGTGCGGGCGGTCCTCGGCGAGCGCGCGCAGGGCGTCGAGGAGCCGGGTGCGGTCGGCGGCGACGACGGCCGCCCGGTGGCGCAGCCGGGCGCGGGTCGTGGCGAGGTCGTGGGCGGCGTCGGCGGGGTGCAGCCCCGGGTGGGCCTCGGTGTACGCCGCCAGGACCGCGCCCTGGGCTTCGAGGGCGGCGGCGTTCCTGGCGGAGATCAGCCAGGGGACCGCACCGTCGCGGTGGGGCGGTTCGGCGGGCGGGCTCCCGGCGGGGGGAGCCGCTTCGACGACGAGGTGGGCGTTGGTGCCGCTGATGCCGAAGGAGGACACCGCCGCGCGCGCGGGCCGTCCGGTGTCGGGCCACGGTTGCGGGCCGGTGAGGAGCTCGACGGCGCCGGAGTCCCAGTCGACGTAGCTGCTCGGCCGGTCGACGTGGAGGGTGCGGGGGACGGTGCCGTGCTGGATCGCGAGGAGCATCTTGATGACGGAGGCGACGCCGGCGGCGGCCTGGGTGTGGCCGATGTTGGACTTGAGCGAGCCGAGCAGCAGCGGCCGGTCCGGCGGGCGGCCGCGGCCGTACGTGGCGAGTACGGCCTGGGCCTCGATCGGGTCGCCCAGTCTGGTGCCCGTCCCGTGCGCCTCCAGGACGTCGACGTCCGCGGGGGTGAGCCCGGCGTCCGCCAGGGCCCGTCGGATGACCTTCTGCTGGGCCGGACCGCTGGGCGCGGTGAGGCCGTTGCTGGCGCCGTCCTGGTTGACGGCGCTGCCCCGGAGCACGGCGCGTACGGGGTGGTCGTGGCGGCGGGCGTCGGAGAGGCGTTCCAGGACCAGCAGGCCGGCGCCCTCGGCCATGCCCATGCCGTCGGCGGTGTCGGCGAACGCCTTGCACCGGCCGTCGGCGGCCAGGCCGCGCTGGCGGGAGAACCCGATGAAGGGACGCGGTGTCGCCATCACCGTGACGCCGCCGGCGAGCGCCAGGTCGCACTCGCCCGCGCGCAGGGCCTGACGGGCGAGGTGGATCGCGACCAGCGAGGACGAGCAGGCGGTGTCGACGGAGAGCGTGGGGCCCTCCAGCCCGAGCAGGTAGGCGATGCGGCCGGAGACGACGCTGGTGGCGCTTCCGGTGACGAGGTGGCCCTCGACCCGGCTGTCGTCCCACCAGGCCTCCCCGTAGTCCTGCCAGGACACCCCGGCGTAGACGCCGGTGTCGGTGCCGCGCAGTGCGGCGGGGTCGATGCGGGAGCGTTCGAGGGCCTCCCAGGCCACTTCGAGCAGGACGCGCTGCTGGGGGTCCATCGCGAGGGCTTCGCGCGGGGTGATGCCGAAGAACCCGGCGTCGAAGTCCTGCGGGCGGGAGAGGAACCCGCCGCGCGTGGTGGTGGAGGTGCCCGAGCGGTCGGGGTCCGGGGAGTACAGCTCGTCCAGCGGCCAGCCCCGGTCGTCGGGGAACGCGCCGACGGCGTCCCGGCCCTCGTCGACGAGCCGCCACAGCCCGGCGGGCGAGTCGACCCCGCCGGGCAGCCGGCACCCGCACCCGATGACGGCCACCGGATCGCCGGAGCCCGCCTCGGCGGCCTTCAGGCGGTCACGGAGCCTGTCGATCTCGGCGACGGCGCGCTTGAGGTAGGTGCGGATCTCCTCCTGTTCCGCCATGGTTCGGTCCTGCCTTTCGCGTGGGTGGGGGGAGGGGCCGGGGGTGCGCCGGGCCGGCCGGAGCCCGGGCCCGCCGCCGGTACGGGTGGTGACGGCACGGGCGGTGACGGCACGGCAAGGGGCTCAGCCGCCCTCGGCGGGTCCGGTGTCCGGCGCGGCCTCGGCGGGTCCGGTGTCCGGCGCGGCCTCGGCCGCGGTCAGGACGGGGGCGTCCGTGTGGCGGGACGTCTCGTAGAGGCGGGCGAGGAGGGCGGCGCGGTGCGGTTCGGGGGCCGACGGCAGCACCACCAGCGTGGCGGCGAGCCCCAGCGAGTGTCGGTGATCGACCAGCGATTCCAGCGCGGCGAGGCCCCGTACCGGGTCGTCCGGGACGCGGGCCGGGCCGTTCGGGCCCGAGGTGGCGATCAACAGGAAGGTTTCCAGGGGGAGTTCGAGGGTCGACCGGTGCAGGATCGCGGCGGCGCCGGCCGGTTCGCCAGCCGCCGGTTCGCCACTCGCCCGTTCGTCGCCGTCCGGTCCGCCGCCGTCCGGCGCCGTCCGGTCGTCGGCGGCGGTGTGCACGACGGCGGTCAGCGGGGCCACGGCCGAGGCGTCGGCCAGGACCTGCCGCACGGCGTCCGGGTCGGTGGGATCGGCGTTCACCGGATGGAGCTCGGCCGGCCGGCCGGCCAGCCGCGACCGGAGCCGGGCGAGGCCCTCGTCGTCCTCGTCGTGGGGCGCGAGGAGCCAGATGTGCCGGGAGCCCCGGCCGGTGGCGAGGTGGTCGGCCAGCGGCACGGTGTCGGCGAGCGGGCCGACCAGCAGGACGCCGTCCCGCGCGTCCTCGGGCGGCGGGATCCGCAGCACCAGCTTGCCGGTGTGCCGCGCCCGGCTCATGTGGTGGAAGGCGGCGATGGCGTCCTGGACGTCGAAGACGTGGACGGTGGGCGGGTGGAGCACTCCGGTGGCGAAGAGCTCCCGCAGGTCGTGCAGGATTCCGGCGAGTTGCGGCGGTCCGGCCGCCTCCCGGAGGTCGAAGGGCAGGTAGGAGACGCCGGGGTGGTCCCGGGCGATGTCGTCGGGGTCGCGCGGGTCGGTCTTGCCCATCTCCACGAACCGGCCTCCCGGACGCAGCAGACGCAGGGAGGCGTCGGTCGCCTCGCGGGCGAGGGCGTTGAGGACGACGTCGACGCCCCGGCCGGAGGTGGCGTCCAGGAACTCCCGCTCGAAGCCGGTGTCCCGGGAGGAGGCGATGTGGTCGTCGTCCAGGCCCAGCCACCGCAGGGCCGGGTGCTTGGGCGGGCTCGCCGTGCCGAACACCTCGGCGCCCGCGTGGCGGGCGAGCCGGACGGCGGCACTGCCGACGCCACCGGAGGCGCAGTGGACCAGGACGCGTTCTCCGGCCGTCAGCCGGCCGAGGTCGAACAGCCCGTAGGAGGCGGTGGCGAAGGCCACCGGGACGGCGGCGGCGCGGGCGGCCGGCCAGCCCGGGGGCACCGTGACGAGCAGCGGCTCGTCGGTCACGGCGACGGGGCCGAACGCACCGGTGAGCAGGCCCATCACCCGGTCGCCGGGCTTCAGCCGGGTGACGTCCGGGCCGGTGTCGAGCACCGTGCCGGCCCCCTCGGCGCCCAGCGGTCCCGGGTCGCCGGGGTAGAGGCCGAGCGCGTCCAGGACGTCGCGGAAGTTGATCCCGGCGGCCTGCACCGCCACCCGCACCTGGCTGCCCACGAGGGGTGCGCCGACCTCCTCGCAGGAGTCGAGGGCGAGGCAGTCCAGGGTCCCCTTGCCGATCAGGCTCAGCCGCCAGGGCGGTGGGCCGGGCAGCGCGAGCCGGACGTGTCCCGGGGGGAGGGGCAGGAGCGCGGCCGGAACGGACTCCGGCGCGAGGACCTCGCCGGCTCTGATCGCCAGCTGGGAGCGCGGGCAGCCGAGCGCCGCGGTGAGGGCCCGGAGGGAGGCCGGGTGCCCGTCGAGGTCGACCAGCGCGAACCGGCCGGGCCGTGCGCCGGCC
Organism: Kitasatospora sp. NPDC057738; assembly: GCF_042798815.1. Lineage (NCBI taxonomy): Bacteria > Bacillati > Actinomycetota > Actinomycetes > Kitasatosporales > Streptomycetaceae > Kitasatospora > Kitasatospora sp. NPDC057738. The sequence continues at coordinate 38,520 of NZ_JBHVJT010000032.1, forward strand.
GAGGCCAGCACGCGCTCCCGCAGGACGCCCTGCCGCGGATCCGTCACCCGGTCGGTGTCGCGGGCCAGGACGGCGCCCCGGGTGAGGACGACCAGGCGGGGCGCCCGTTCCTGCGGCAGGGCGAGGGCGGCCTCGACGAGGGCCAGCGTCCGGTCGGCCGCGCCAGCCGCCGGTACCACCAGGACCCCCGTCGGCAGCCCGGCCCGCGGACCGGGGGTCAGCAGCGGGACGTCCGGGTGGGCCGCGCGCACCTCCTCGGCGGCCGCCGAGGGCCCGGCGGTAGGGGACAGCACCGCCCAGGCGGAGGGGGCGGCGCCGGCCGGGGCGGGGTCCCAGCGGATCTGCGCGAAGGACGGGTCGCGGCCCGGGGCTCCGTCCCGGCCGGCAGTGGCCCGGACGAGGCCGTTGAACGGCAGGGTGCGGGGGGCGGTGGCAGTCATTCCTGGATCCCGTCGATGGCGGCGAAGAGCGCGGCGTCCTCGGCGGTCTCGGCCCAGTGGGTCGCCGGCTCCGGTTCGGTGGCCCCTTCCGCCGGCTCGGCGGCGGAGACGGGCCGCAGGTCCGCCAGGAGGCGGGCGGCGAGCGCCCCGGGCGTGGGGTGGTCGAAGACCGCCGTGATCGGCAGCGCGGCCCCGGTGGCCCGGTTGACCCGGTTGCGCAGCTCGACGGCGGTGAGCGAGTCGAAGCCCAGGTCGGCGAAGGGCGCGTCGGCGTCGATGTCGTCCGTCGAGGAATGGCCGAGGACCTGGACGACCTCGCTGCGCACCAGGTCGGTGAGGAGCCTCCCGGCCTCCTTCGGGTCGGCGTCGGCGAGCCGGCGGGGCAGGGTCCGCTCATCGGCCTCGGTGGCCTCGACGGCCTGCGTGCTCTGCTGCCGGGGCCGGACGAGGTCGCGCAACAGCGGTGACGCGGCGCCGTCGTGGTGCAGGGCCACGCCGCTCAGCCGCAGGGGCAGCAGGACGGCCTCGTCGAGGCGCTGTGCCTCGTCGAGGAGCGCGAGGTTGTGGGCGGCGGGCAGTTCGGCGATGCCCAGGTGCTCCAGCCGTCGCAGCGCGGTGGCGTCCAGGTGGCCGGTCATGGCGCTGCGCTCCGCCCACAGGCCCCACGGCAGGGACAGGGCCGGCAGGTGCAGGCCGCGCCGGTACTCGGCGAACGCGTCGAGGAAGGAGTTGGCCGCCGCGTAGTGGGCCTGCCCGGGGGTCCCGAAGACCCCGGCCGCGCCGGAGAACAGGACGAAGGCGGCCGGGGCGTGCGCCAGGGTGGCCAGGTGGAGGTTGATCACGCCATCGACCTTGGGCCGCAGCACCGCGGTCACCTGCTCGTCCGTCAGCTTGGCCACGGTGCTGTCGTTCAGGGTGCCCGCGGCGTGTACGACGGCGGTGAGGGGCTGGTCGCCGAGACGGGCGGCGAGGACGGCGTCCAGCTGCGCGCGGTCGGCGGTGTCGCACGCGGCGATGGTGCAGTCCGCGCCCAGGTCGGTGAGCTCGGCCCGCAGGGTGTCGGCGCCGGCGGCGGCCTCGCCGCCCCGGCTGAGCAGGAGCAGGTGGCGCACGCCCTGCTCGGCGACCAGGTGGCGGGCGAGCAGCCGGCCGAGGGTGCCGGTGCCGCCGGAGATCAGGACGGTGCCGTCCGGGCCGTACGGCAGTGGCGTGGGCGGCGGGACGGCGGCCCGGGTGAGCCGGGGTGCGTACACCACGCCTTCGCACAGGGCGAGTTGCGGCTCGGTGTCGAGCGGGAGCGTGGCCAGCGCCGATGCGTCGGGCTGTCCGGTCGCGGGGTCGACGACGCGGCCGAAGTCGTCGACGTCGAAGAGGGTGAACTGCCCCGGAGCCTCGTTCTGCGCGGAGCGGACCAGGCCCCAGACCGCGGCGGCGACCGGGTCGGGCGTCTCACCGGGGACGGTCGCGACGGCCCGGTGGGTGAGCACGACCAGCCGGCCGGTGGCCAGGCTCTCCTGGGCGAGCCAGCTCTGCAGCAGCTCCAGCGTCCGCCGGACGGCGGCGTGGACGGCGGGGGCGAGGCCCTCCGGCCCCGGGTCGCCGGTCGGCAGGGGGTGCAGCACCAGGTCGGGGGCGGGCCGGGCGGAGCCGAGGTCCGCCACGAGGGCCGCCGGGTCCGGGTGGAGCGGCGGGGGCCAGCCGCCGTCCGGCCGGGGCCCGGGAGCGGCGCCGAGCCACACCGCGCCCGGCTGCCGGCCGGACGGGGTGGCGGAGGCCACGGGCTTCCAGGAGAGGCGGTACAGCCCCTCGCCGCCGAGACGTCGGCGCGGAGCCCGGGCGCCGGCCGGCCGCATGACCAGGCGTTCGATCCGCAGCACCGGGTTGCCGTCCCCGTCGCGGATGTCGACGGTGACGCTCCGCTCGTCCAGCGGCCGGATGCGGGTGCGCAGTGTTCGCGCGCCGGGCCGGTGGAGCTGGACACCGCCCCAGTGGAAGGGGAGTTCGACGCCGGCCGGGCGGCGGACCAGCAGGCCCTGGAGGGCCGCGTCGAGCAGGGCCGGGTGCAGGGCGAAGGCGGGGTCCTCGGCGGCCGGGGCGTCGGGGAGCCGGGCCTCGGTGAAGATGTCCTGGCCGCGCCGCCAGATCCCGGTCAGCGCCCGGAAGGCCGGGCCGTAGTCGTAGCCGCGCAGGCCGACGCCGGCGTAGAACTCGTCCACGTCCAGCGGAACGCTGTGGTCGGGGGGCCAGGACTCGGGCGCCGGCGCGTCGGGCGGCGAAGCGGAGGCGGCGAGGACGCCTCGCGCGTGCAGGGTCCAGGGTTCGCCGGTGACGGCGGTGTGCGGCCGGGAGTGGACGGTGACGCTCCGCCGGCCGGTGGGGTCCGGGCCGCCGACGGTGAGGTGGAGCTGGGTGCCGTCCTCCTCGCCCAGGTGGAGCGGGGCGAGGAGGGTCAGTTCGGTCAGGTGCGGGCAGCCGGACTCCCGGCCCGCGTGCAGGGCGAGGTCGACGAAGGCCGTGCCGGGCAGGATCGGGGCGCCGTGGAGGGCGTGGTCGCGCAGCCAGGGGTGGGTGCCCGGGCCGGCCCGGCCGGTCAGGACCAGGCCGTCGTTCTCGGGGTCGGGCAGGCTGATGTCCAGGACCGGGTGGTCGGTGGAGGCCGCGCCGAGGGTGGCCGCGCGTTCCTGCCGGGTGTCGCCGCCCGAGGTGTCGACCCAGAAGCGCCGCCGCTGGAAGGCGTAGGTCGGCAGGTCCGACGGCTGCCCGGGGTGGTGCGGGTTGAGCGCGGCGGTCTCGACGGCGACCCCCTCGACGTGGGCTCGGGCGACGGCCGCCGTGACGTGGCGCAGCGTGCCCTCGCCGCGGTGCAGGGTGGGCAGGGCCGTGGCCGGCCGGTCCGCCTCGTCCGCGATCTCCAGCACCGCGCTGGACAGCAGCGGGTGGGCGCTGGGTTCGACGAAGAACCGGTAGCCGTCCTGGAGGAGGGCCCGGGCGGCCAGGTCGAACCGGACCGGTTCGCGGAGGTTGCGGTACCAGTAGGCGGCGTCCAGTTCGGCCGCGTCCACCGCGGCGCCGGTGACCGAGGAGTAGAAGTCCAGCTCCCCGGCGGCGGGGGCCACCGGGGCCAGCAACTCCACCAGCTCGGTGCGCAGTTCGTCGACCTGGGGGGAGTGGGCGGCGTAGCTGACCGGGATCCGGCGCGCCCTGACCCGGTCGGCGGCGCACTCCTCCCGCAGGGCCTCCAGCTCGTCCGCCGGGCCCGCGACCACCACGGCCCGGGGGCTGTTGACCGTGGCGACGGTGAGCCCGGGGTACGGTTCCAGCCGCTGCAGCGCCTCCTCGTGGGAGAGTTGGAGGGCGAGCAGGCCGTGGTCGCCCTCCAGACGGGTCAGGGCGCTGCTGCGCAGGGCGACCACGCGGGCGGCGTCGGTCGGCGAGAGGACACCGGCGAAGCAGGCGGCGGCGATCTCGCCCTGGGAGTGCCCGACCACGGCGTTCGGCCTGACCCCGGCGGCGTGCCAGAGCCGGGCGAGGGAGAGCTGGACGGCGAAGAGCGCGGGCTGGACCACGTCCACCCGGTCCAGCAGTTCGGCGCCGGCCCCCGGCGAGAGCGCGTGCCGCAGCGACCAGTCGGTGTACGGCGCCAGGGCGTCGGCGCACTGGGTGATGCTGTCGGCGAAGACCGGGCTCTCCTCGATCAGCCGGGCCGCCATGCCGGGCCACTGCGAGCCCTGGCCGGCGAACACGAACACCGTCCGGCCCTCGGCGGCCCGTCCGGTGACCAGGTCCGGGTCGGTGTCCCCGCTCGCGAGCGCGCCGAGCGCCCGCAGGCAGCCGTCCAGGTCGGGGGCGGTGATCGCGGCCCGGTGGGCCAGGCGGGCGCGGCCGGTGGCCAGGGCGTGGCCGACGGCTTCGGCGGAGGAGGGCGGGAAGGCGTCGAGGTGGCGGCGCAGCTTCTCCGCCTGGGCCCTGAGGGCGGCTTCGCTGTGCCCGCTGACCAGCCAGACGGGTGGCGCCAGGACGGGCGGCCGGACGGTCGGGGCGGCGGTCGGGACGGCGGCCGGTTCCGGTTCCGCCGGGGCCTGTTCGACGATCAGGTGGGCGTTGGTGCCGCTCACCCCGAAGGCCGAGACGGCGGCGCGGCGCGGTCGGCCGGTGTCCGGCCAGGGAACGCTCTCGGAGAGGATCCGCACGGCGCCGGTGCCCCAGTCGACGTGCGGGGTCGGGGTCGCGGCGTGCAGGGTCCTGGGCAGGACGGCGTGCTGCAGCGCCAGGACGCTCTTGATCAGCCCGGCGACGCCGGCGGCGGCCTGGGTGTGGCCGACGTTGGACTTGAGGGAGCCGAGGTGGGCCGGCCGGTCGGCGGCGCGGTCGCGACCGTAGGTGGCCAGCAGGGCCTCGGCCTCGATCGGGTCGCCCAGGGTGGTGCCGGTGCCGTGGGCCTCGATCAGGTCGACGTCCCCGCTGCTCAGCCCGGCCCGTTCCAGGGCCTGGCGGATGACGCGCTCCTGGGACTTCCCGTTGGGCGCGGTCAGGCCGTTGCTGGCGCCGTCCTGGTTGACGGCACCCGCGCGGATCACCGCCAGGACCGGGTGGCCGTTGCGGCGGGCGTCGGAGAGCCGTTCCAGGACGACCGTTCCCGCGCCCTCGGCGAACCCGGTGCCGTCGGCCTCGGCCGCGAAGGAGCGGCAGCGACCGTCGGGGGACAGCGCCCGCTGCCGGGAGAACTCGATGAACAGCCCGGGCGAGGCGATCACGGTGACCCCGCCGGCCAGGGCCAGGGCGCTGTCGCCCAGGAGCAGCGACTGGCAGGCCAGGTGCACGGCCACCAGGGACGAGGAGCAGGCGGTGTCGACCGAGACGGCGGGCCCTTCGAGCCCGAGGACGTAGGCGACCCGCCCCGAGATCACGCTCAGCGGTTTGCCGGTGGTGAGGTAGCCCTGCATCTCCTTGGGCGCCTCGTGCGAGCGGGAGCCGTAGTCCTGGTAGACGGCGCCGGCGAACACCCCGGTGGAGCTTCCGCGCAGCGACCAGGGATCGATCCCGGCCCGCTCCAGCGCCTCCCAGGACGTTTCGAGCAGCAGCCGCTGCTGGGGGTCCATGGAGAGGGCCTCGCGGGGCGAAACGCCGAAGAACTCGGCGTCGAAGTCGGCCGCGCCGGTGAGGAACCCGCCCGTGGTGACGTAGCTCTTGCCGTGCGCGGCGGGGTCGGCGTCGTACAGTCCGGCGAGGTCCCAGCCGCGGTCGTCGGGGAACGAGGAGATGGCGTCGGTGCCGGCCTCCAGCAGCGTCCACAGCTCCTGCGGGGTGTCGACCCCGCCGGGCAGCCGGCAGGCCATGCCGATGACGGCGATCGGCTCGACGGCGGAGCGGGGCTCGGTGACCGCCGCCGGGACCTGCCGGGCCGTCCGGTCCGCGGCCTTCCCCGGTGCCTCGCCGCCGTCCAGCCGGGCGTGCAGGTGGGAGGCCAGGGCGGCGGGCGTCGGATGGCTGAACGCCAGGCCGGTCGGCAGGCGCAGGCCGGTCGAGCGGGCCAGGCGGTTGCGCAGCTGGACGGCGGCCAGGGAGTCCAGGCCGAGCTCCTTGAACGGCCGGTTCGGGGCGATCGAGTCGGGCGTGCGGTGGCCGAGGACGGCCGCGGTGGTGGAGCGCACGAGGTCGGCCAGCACCTGCCGCTGACGGGCGGACGGCAGCTGCGGATAGTCGGCGGGCAGCCCCGCGGCGGCGCGGCCGGAGTCCTCGCTCCGCTCCTGCCGGGCCCGCTGGACGGGTGCGAGGTCGTCCAGGAACGGGTTGGGACGGTCGGCCGCCCGGGCGGCCAGGAACACCGGCCAGTCGAAGCGGGCCAGGGTGATCCGTGGTTCGCGTCCGGCGGCCAGGGCGGTCAGCTCGGCGGCGGTCGACTCGGGGGTGAGCGAGAGCAGCCCGCGCTCGGTCATCCAGTCGCCGTGTCCGGCACCGAGGCCGCCGGGGGCGTAGCCCCAGGCGATGGAGGTGGCCGCCAGGCCCTGGGCCCGACGGGCCTCGGCGAGCGCGTCGAGGTACGCGTTGGCCGCGCCGTACCCGCTGTGGCCGCCCATGCCGACGGTGCCGAGGACCGAGGAGTAGAGGACGAAGGCATCGAGGTCGAGGCCTTCGGTGAGGTCGTGCAGGTGCTGCGCCCCCTGGGCCTTGACGGCCAGCACCTGTTCCAGGTGATCCTGCGTCAGTTGGTCGATCATGGCGGTCGACAGCACGCCCGAGGTGTGCACGACGCCCGTCAACGGCTCGTCCGGTGGGACGGCGTCGAGGACGGCGGCGAGCGCGTCCCGGTCGCGGACGTCGCAGGCGGTCACGCTCACCCGGCTTCCCAGGGCGGTCAGTTCGGCCGTGAGCTCGCCCGCGCCCGCGGCGTCCGCGCCGTGCCGGCTGAGCAGCAGCAGGTACGGGGCGCCGGCGGCGGCCAGGGCCCGGGCCGCGTGGGAGCCGAGGAAGCCCGTCCCACCGGTGATGAGGACCGTTCCCCGGGGCTGCCAGCCGGGGCCCGGCGGGAGTGCGGCCTGCCGCAGCCGCCAGACGCAGCCGCCCCGGGACCGGACCGCGACCTGGTCCTCCGGGCCCGCCACGGCCAGGACGGCGCAGGCCCGGCGCAGGCTCTCCGGATCCGGTCCGAGCGGGAGGTCCAGCAGGCCGGCCCAGCGGTCGGGATACTCCTGGGCGGCGGCGCGGCCGAACCCCCAGAGCGCCGCCTGGGCGGGGTCGACCACGCGGTCGCACTCGTCGACGCGGACGGCCTCGCGGGTGGCGCACCACACGGGGGCTTCCGCGCCCAGGTCGTCCAGGGCCTGGAGCAGGGCGGCGGTGTCGGCCAGCAGACGGCTCGGTCGCGACTGTTCGGGCGGCCGGTGGGAGAGGAACGAGACGACGGTGCCCGGCCGCGGGGCGTCCGCCCCGCCGTCCAGCAGGCGGGCCGCCCCGGCGCGGTCGGTGCCCGGCGGCAGCACCACGGTGCGGACGTCGGCGCCGTCGGAGGCCAGGGCGGTGGCCAGGGCCCGCGGCCAGGGCCCCGCGTCCGGGCCCGGGGTGACCAGCAGCCAGTCGCCCCGGGCGGTCGACGCGGGCTGGGCGGCCATCGGCACCCAGGAGCCGGTGAAGCACGAATCGCCCAGGCGGGCCCGGGAGTTCCGGGAGCCGTGCCAGGCGGCGAGCGCCGGGAGGACGTCGTGGACCGGGGCCTCGTCGGCCAGCCCCAGCAGGGCGGCCACCGCGGTGGTGTCCCGGCGCTCCACGGCCTCCCACAGCGACCGTTCCTCCCCGTCCCCGTCCGGCCGGGCGCCGTCGGGGGCCTCCGGCACGGCGGGCAGCCAGTAGCGCTCCCGCTGGAAGGCGTAGGTGGGCAGCGCGACCCGCCGGGCCCCGCCGAGCACCGGCGTCCAGTCCACCGGCAGGCCGTGGCACCAGGCCCGTGCGAGGGCCAGCAGCAGGTCGGCGGGTTCCCCGGCGTCCCGGTGCAGCGAGGGGAGCACGGTGACGTCCGGCGGCGGCTCGGCGCTGTCGGCGGTCTCCTGGACGCCGACCGCCAGCAGGGGGTGCGGACTCATCTCGACGAAGGTGTCGTGCCCCGCGGCGAGCAGGGCCCGGACGGTGGACTCGAAGCGGACCGGGCTGCGCAGGTTGGTGAACCAGTACGCGGCGTCCAGCAGGCGGGCCGGGTCCGTGTCCGCGGTGACGGTCGAGTAGAACGGGATCCGCGCGGGCCGCGGGACGATCGCGGCCAGGGCCCTGGTCAGGGGCTCGTGCAGGACGTCGACGTCGGCGCAGTGCGAGGCGTAGTCGACCGCGATCCGGGCGATGCGCACGCCCTCCTCGTCGCACCGGGCGAGGAGGCGCTCCAGCTCGTCGCGCGGTCCGGAAACCACGGTGGACGTGGGGCCGTTGTACACCGCGATGCCGAGGCCGGGACAGCCGTCCCGCAGCCGCTCCTCGACCTCGGCGGCCGACAGCCTCAGGGAGGCCATCGCCCCGTCGGTGGCCAGCGTGCCGACCAGCCGGCTCCGGGTCACGGTGGCCAGGACGGCGTCCTCCAGGGTCAGCGCACCGGCCACCCAGGCGGCGGCCAGCTCGCCCTGGGAGTGCCCGACCACGGCGTCCGGAGCCACCCCGTGCGCGCGCCAGACCTCGGCGAGCCCGGTCATGACGGTGAACAGGGCGGGCTGCACCACGTCGTCGCGCTCCAGGGACGGGGCCGTCGGCTCCTGTGCCAGCACCGACCGCAGCGACCAGTCGCAGTGCGCGGACAGGGCCCGGTCGCAGGCGTCGACGTGCGCGCGGAACACCGGCGAGGCGGCCAGCAGGCCGCGCGCCATGCCGGCCCACTGCGAACCCTGGCCGGGGAAGACGAAGACCGTCCGGTGACCGGGCCGGGCCTCGGCCTCGACGGCCTCCCGGGAGGCGGCGCCGTCGGCGTCGGCCGAGCGGGCCAGGGCGTCCAGGGCCGCAGACAGGGCCTGCACGTCGTCGCCGACCACGGCCGCCCGGTGGTCGAGCGCGGTCCGGGTGGTGAGCAGGGACCAGCCGATGTCCCGGGGGTCCGCCCCCGGGTCGTCCCGCAGGAACTCGGCCAGCCGCCCGGCCTGGGCGCGCAGCGCCCGCGGATCGGCGGCGCTGAGCGCCCACGAGAGGGCGGACGCGCCCCACTTCGCGCCGGGGCGGTCGCCAGGGCGGTCGCCGGGGCCGTTGTCGGGGCGGCCGTCGGGGCGGTGGTCGTCGGAGCGGTCGTCGGGTGCCGCCGGAACGCCGTCCGGAGCCTCTTCGAGGACGACGTGGACGTTGGTGCCGCTGATCCCGAAGGAGGAGACGCCCGCCCGCCGGGGGACCGGCCCCCGCGGCCAGCGGACGCGCTCGGTCAGCAGCCGCACCCGCGCCGCCTCCCAGTCGACGCGGGTCGAGGGCGCGTCGATGTGCAGGCTGGCGGGCAACTCCTCGTGCTGGAGCGCGAGCACCATCTTCACCAGACCGGCGACTCCGGCGGCGGCCTGCGCATGGCCGATGTTCGACTTGAGCGAGCCCAGCAGCAGGGGGCGGCCGGCGTCCCGGCCCTCGCCGTAGGCCCGGCCCAGCGCCTGGGCCTCGATCGGGTCGCCGAGCGTCGTCCCGGTGCCGTGGGCCTCGACCGCGTCCACGGAGGCGGGACCCACACCCGCCTGCGCGAGCGCGCGCCGGACGACCCGCTCCTGCGCGGGCCCGCTGGGAGCACTGAGACCGCTGCTCGCACCGTCCTGGTTGACGGCGCTGCCGAGCAGGACCCCCAGGACCGGATGGCCCTGGCGGCGCGCGTCGGAGAGCCGTTCCAGCAGGACCAGGGCCGCGCCCTCGCTCCACGCCGTGCCGTCGGCCGCGTCGGCGAACGGTTTGCACCGGCCGTCGGGCGCCAGCCCGCGTTGGCGGGAGAACTCGATCCACATGCCCGGCGAGGAGAGCACGGCCACCCCACCGGCCAGCGCCAGCCCGCACTCGCCGGAGCGCAGCGACCGGCAGGCCAGGTGGACGGCCGCGAGCGAGGAGGAGCACGCGGTGTCGACGGTCAGCGCGGGCCCGTGGAGACCGAAGGCGTACGCCAGCCGACCGGAGGCCACGCTGGTGGTGGTCCCGGTCAGGGCGTAGCCGGCGCCCTCGCCGGACGCCTGCTGCATCCGCGGGCCGTACTCCTGGGCGGTCGCACCGATGAACACGCCGGTGTCGCTGCCCCGCAGCGAATCGGCGGGGATGCCGGCGCGCTCGAACGTCTCCCAGGCGGTCTCCAGCAGCAGGCGCTGCTGGGGGTCCATCGCCAGCGCCTCGCGCGGGGAGATGCCGAACAGGCCGGCGTCGAACTGCGCGGCGTCGTACAGGAAGCAGCCCTGGCGCACGTACGTCCTCCCGGACGCGTCGGGGTCATCGGAGAACAGCCCGTCGAGGTCCCAGCCCCGGTCACGGGGGAAGTCCGCGACGGCGTCCCGGCCCTCGCGCACCAGGCCCCACAGCTCCTGCGGGGACCCGACGCCGCCGGGCAGCCGGCAGCCGAGCGCGACGACGGCCACCGGATCACGGCCCTGCTCCGGGAGACCGGCGGACGGATCCTCGGCCCGGGAGGTCCGCCCGTCCCCGGCGGCCAGCAGCCGGACCACCTCGGTCGCCGCGGCGCGCGGGGTCGGGTGGTCGTACGTCAGGGTGTCCGGCAGCGTCCGCCCGACGGCCGTACCGAGTTCCACGGAAAGCTGCACGGCGGTGAGGGAGTTCATCCCGAGGTCCGCGAACGAGCGGCGCGGATCGATCCGTTCGCCGGCCGGGTAGCCGAGCAGGGCGCCGGTGCGGCTCAGGAGCAGGTCCAGGACGGCCCGTTCGGGATCCGGGCCGGCGAGGGCGGCGAGGCCCGGTGACAGGTGCGTCGGGTCCGTGGGCGAGGCCGCAGGCTCGGTCGGTGCGGTCGGTGCGGTCGGTGCTGCGGCGGGCGGGCGGCCGGTCTCCGCGGGAACGGCGGCGTCCGCGGCCCCCTCGGGCGTCAGCCAGTGCTCCCTGCGCTGGAAGGCGTACGTCGGCAACGCGATCCGCCGTGCGGGCAGGCGCCCGAAGACCGCGGACCAGTCGACCGGGACCCCGTGGACGTACAGGTCCGCCAACGCCCCCGACAGCGCGGCCGGTTCCGGGACCGTGTCGCTGAGCAGCGCGATCGTGCCGCGGTGGTCCGCTCCCTCCGCCTCCAGGCAGCGCCCCGCCATCGTGGTCAGGGTGGCGTCGGGTCCGAGCTCCAGGAAGTGGGCGGCCCCGCTCCGGGCGGCGGCGCGGACGGCGTCGCAGAACCGTACGGTTCCCCGCAGTTGATCGACCCAGTACCCGGCCGTGCACAGGTCCTCCCCGCGCGCCGGGGCGCCGGTCAGCGAGGAGACCACCGGCACCTCCGGCGGCCGGAACCGGATCGACGCGACGACCTCCGCGAACTCGTCCAGCACCTCGTCGACCTGGGGCGAGTGGAAGCCCTTGGCCACCCGGAGGATCCTGGTGCGCGCTCCGCGGCGCCCGAACGCCTCGGCCGTCGCGCGCACACCGCTCGCCTCCCCCGACACGACGACGGCCCGGGGGCCGTTCACGGCGGCGAGCGAAACCCGACCGCTCCACTCGTCCAGCAGCGGGGCGATCTCCTCCTCGGTGGCCTCGATCGCCGCCATCGCCCCCTCCGGGAGCGCGCTCATCAACCGACCGCGCTGCGCCACCAGCAACGCCGCGTCCGGCAGGGAGAACACGCCCGCGACGAACGCCGCGGACAGCTCCCCGATCGAGTGGCCGAGCAGGACGTCCGGGTGGATCCCCCAGCTGGTCAGCAGCCGGTGGAGCGCGACCTCGAACGCGAAGAGCGCCGGCTGGGTGTAGGCGGTGTCGTCCAGCAGCGCCGCCTCGTCGCCACCCGGGTCGGCGAACACCACGGACGCCAGCGGGCGGGGGAGGTGAGCGTCCAACGCCGCGGCCACCTCGTCGAAGGCCGCCGCGAACACCGGCTGGTGCCGGTGCAGTCCGCGGCCCATCGCGGGACGCTGGCTGCCCTGTCCCGTGAAGACGAAGGCGACGCCCTGCCGACCGCACGTCTCGCCGGTGCGGACGAGGGGTGAGGGGCTCCCCGCGGCGACGTGGGACAGTCCCTCCCGCAGCGCGTCCTGCCCATCGGCGACGACGGCCGCGCGCCAGTCGAAGTGGGTCCGGGTCGTCGCCAGCGAGTACGCGACGTCGAGCGATTCCGGCGGCGTGCCCCACAGGGCGCCCGGAGCAGCCGGGGCCGGATCCTCGACGCCCTTGACGCCGTCGGTGGCCTCGACGCCCTCGGTGGCCCGGACCGCCGAGGTCAACTGGCCGAGCAGCGTGCGGGCCTGGGCCTGCAGGGCCTCCCGCGTCCGCCCGGACAGCACATGGACGTGCTCCGAGCGCACCCGGTCCGCCCGCGGCTCCGTTCCGTCCGTCCCCGGGGCCTCGGACACCACCACGTGGCAGTTGGTGCCGCCGAGCCCGAAGGAGTCGACGGCGGCGACCAGCGGCACCCGCCGGGGCGACCAGTCCTCCAGGGCGAGCGGAACCCGCAGGTTCAGGTCCCCCAGCCGGATGAGCCGGGACGGCTCCCGGTAGTTCGGCTGCGGGACGATCGCCCGGTGCCAGACCGAGAGAGCGGCCTTGATGAAGCCCGCGATCCCCGCCGCGGCCTCCAGGTGACCGATGGCGGCCTTGACCGAGCCGACCGCCACCGGGTGTCCGCTGTCGTGGGCGGCGCCCAGCGTGCCGCCCACGGACCTCGCCTCCACCACGTCGCCGGTCGGCGTCCCGGTGGCGTGGAGTTCCACGAACTGCACCGAGTCGAGGGTCCCGGCGCGGTCGTTCACCCGGCGCAGCAGCTCCTGCTGCGCCTCGACGCTGGGGTGCGTCAGACCCGGCCCGCCGCCGTCGTTGTTGACGCCGCTGCCCCGGACGACGCAGTAGATCCGGTCTCCGTCCGCCAGTGCCGCGGACAGGGGTTTGAGCAGGACGACCCCCGCGCCCTCGCCGGGCACGAAGCCGTTGGCATCCTTGTCCAACGGCCGGCAGCGGCCGTCGGGTGAGAGGGCGCCGAACTGCCCGGCTCCCGCTGCCCCGTCCTGATCGAGCAGCAGACTGACGCCGCCCGCCAGGGCGGCTTCGGAGTCTCCGTTCAGGAGGGACTCGCAGGCCAGGTGAAGGGCCACCAGGGACGACGACTGCCCGGTGTCCACCGTCATGCTCGGACCGCCGAGCCGCAGCGCGTAGGACACCCGGTTGGCGATCATGCTGCGCTGGAGCCCCGCGAAGGTGTGCAGACCGTAGCCGCCCGCGCCCTGACGCCGTGTGATCACGGCGTAGTCGTCGCGCATGGCCCCGAAGTAGACGCCGGTGTCGAGCCCGCTCAGTGCGGACGGCCGGATTCCGGCGTCCTCGATGCTCTCCCAGGCCACTTCGAGGGCCAGCCGCTGCTGCGGATCGAGCGCGGCCGCCTCCTTCGGCGAGATCCCGAAGAAGTCGGCATCGAACTCCGCCGGATTCTCGATGAATCCACCGGAGCGGGGGCGGTTCGGGAGCCGCGCCCGGGAATCGTCGGGCGGTGCGGAGATCGCACTGGCGCCAACGGTCAGGAGGGACCAGTAGGACCGGACATCGGGTGCCGAGGGGAAACGGCAGCTCATCCCGACGACGGCGATTCTGTCGTCCACGGACATCACGCTCCTCCACCCGCGGCGCATCGGGTCGCACCGGGGCGCACCGGATCGGGCCGACGGGTGCCGCGGTCGACGGATGCCGCACGGGTCGATCCCGGGCGCGCGGCCGCGGTGTGACGGTCGGTGTGCTACTCGGCTATCGACGTGCTGTAGGTCCAGCTGAACACCGGCAGCAGCCGGCCGTCGACGTACTCGGTTCCGCCGTTCTGCTCGAAGTGGTGGTGCTGCCCGTAACGGGTCACGACCACCTGGGCGCCGGACATGGCCGTCGAATGATCCGACGAGGCGTTGGGCAGGATCTCCGGCCGCCCTTCCAGGACGACGTCGCGCTCGGCTCCGCCGGAATCTGTGACATGAATTCGCATGGACATTCTGTGGCCACCCTGGATGTTGGACCGACAAGGGCGAGTGATTGCGAAGAGTTATCGCTCCAGGTTCTCCGACCGGGTTTCCCGGGCCCGGTCGGGCTCGGTGGATACCCTCGGTCATGATTTTGCGTTCTGCTGACGCACCAAATCTTCGGAAACTGCTCGATATGTCACAAGTACAGCACGCCTGATCTGTCGGTGCAAGAAGTTCCGGGCCCGGGGTTGATGGAAAGTTTTATGGATGAAAAATACACGATCATTCGGGGTTGCTCGCGGCGGGCCAGGGGGGGGAGGTGTTCTCCTTCTGTCATCCGGCGGCCGTTCTGGGGCGCTGTGCCTCAGGAGTCCTGGCCGAAATCCTCTTTCCGGCGGCAGCCCCAGACCCCGACGGTCGACCGCTTCCCGCGGAGCGGCAGGTCCCCGACGAAGACGAGGTCGTCCGGAGGGCTGCTCAGCATCGAGTAGGTCTCGCCGGACAGCAGAATCGCGTGCGAGGCATCCTTCGTCATCTGTTCGAGACGCGAGGCCGTGTTCGTGGTGTCGCCGACCGCCGCGTACTCCAGGCGGCGGGCGGATCCGACCGTGCCGGACATCACCGGCCCGCTGTTCAGGCCGATCCCGATGCGGAACCCCGTGCCCAGTCCTTCCTGCCGCAGCCACGCGTTGAAGGCGGGCAGGGCGTCCCGGTCCATCGTCCTGGCCGCCGCCAGGGCGAGGTCGGCGTGGAACTCCTGCTCGATCGGTGCCCCGAAGGCGGCCATGATCCCGTCGCCCAGATAGGACACCAGGGTTCCGCCGTGGTCGAGAATGACGTCGCTCATCGAGCCGAGGTACTGGTTGAGGGTGCTGATGACCAGGTCCGGAGCGCTGTCCTCGGCCCAGGAGGTGAAGCCGCGGAGGTCGGCGAACATGATCGTCGCGGTGCGCTTCTCCCCCTTCAGCCTGAGGTCCTCGTCGACCTGCAGGAGGACCTTGTCGACGATGGGCGGGGGGATGAACCGGGCGAACATCCCGCGGATCCGGTCCTGCTCCAGGTCGTGCAGCCGCTTCCGGTTGAGGCTCGCGTCGATGCGCGCTCGGAGAAGGACCTTGTTGGCCGGTTTCGGAATGTAGTCGGCCGCACCGAGGCTGATCGCCTTGACGATGCTGTCCATGTCTTCGACCCCCGAAATCATGATGACCGGAATATCGCGCGTCGCGACGTCCTTCTGGACGTGCTCCAGCACACTGAAACCGTCCATCCCGGGCATTTCGATGTCCAGCAGAACGGCATCCACGTCTTTCGTCGACAGGAGGTCGCAGGCCGCTTGGCCGTCCTCCGCGGTGATCGCCAGATACCCTTCCATTTCGACGAGCCTGGTGAGGAGCATCCGGTTGACGGGATCGTCGTCCACCACCAGGACGCATGGCTGGTCAAATTTCATGTCGAAGCCTCCCTGCAAGGATTTCGGCACCCCGCAGGATCCGGGCGTACGAGTGCCCGGTCAATAGCCCGCCACCGTGCTCGTTTCGCTGAATCGCAGGCCCTGCGATCCGCCGCGCGGCTCGGGTGCCGGATGGCGGTTCCGTTTCGTCTTCGTGCGAAATGAACCTGCCATCACCATTGTTGCGGAAATCCTCCGCAAAGCCAGAGCCGGTGGGCCTGGCCGGTTCGGGCCGGTTCGGTGTTCCCGGGGCGAGGGGGACGGACGGCCGTCAGTCGGCCGAATCCGCTCGGCCGGCACTTCGGACGAGATGGTGCAGGGCGAGCTCGGCCTCGGCGCGGACGCTGGCATCCGGATCGTCGAGCAGGAGCCGAAGGGTCCGAACGGCTGCCGAGCTGTCCGCCCGCTGATAGTCGAGGCGGCCCAGGGACCAGGCCACCAGGCTGCGAACGAAGCCGGCGGGGTCGGAGCTCTCCGCCGAAAGGGCGCGGACGACGTCCTCCTCCCGTTCGGGATCCGCCCGCGCGAGAGCCGCCGCCGCCCACACCCGGACGAAGCTGAGCGGGTCGCCCAGTGCCGCCTCCAGCAGGGGCACCGCGTCGGCCGAACCGGTCTCTCCCAACGCGTACGCGCCCAGCCGACGTTCGGTCGGATCGTCGCTCCGGGCGAGGGCCGCCCAGGAGGCGGTCGGCCGGCCCAGGTACTCGCCGCTCCCCGAACGCTCGTCCCCGTTCATACCGTGCCTCCGCCCAGGGCCCGGTCGAGGGTGCAGGCGGCGCTGATCAGGCTCAGGTGGGTGAGTGCCTGTGGATAGTTGCCGGCGCCCTCTCCGGTTTCCGAGGTCTCCTCCGCGAAGAGGCCGAGGTGATTGGCGTGGGTGAGCATCTTCTCGAACAGGAACCTCGCCTGTTCGACCTGGCCGGCGAGAGCCATCGCTTCGACGAGCCAGAACGTGCAGATGTTGAACGTCCCTTCGTTCCCCTGAAGGCCGTCACCCGCGGCCGTGCTCACCTCGTACCGGTACACCAGGCTGTCCGACGAGAGGTCCTCCACGATGCTGCTCAGGGTGCCCAGCATTCTCGGGTCCTTCGGTGAAATGAAGCCGACCATCGGCATGGTGAGGATGCTGGCGTCCAGGGCGCTCGCCCCGAAGCACTGCACGAAGGTGCCGCGTTCGGCGTCGTAGCCCTCCCGCATGATCGTCCTGAAGATCTCGTCGCGAGCGGCCGTCATGCGACCGCTGTCCAGCGGGAAGCCGCGGCGCGTGGAAATCCGCAAGGTCCGGTCCAGGGCCACCCAGCACTGCAGCTTCGAATGGACGAAGTGCTGCTTCCGGCCCCGGATCTCCCATATTCCTTCGTCAGGCCGGTGCCAGTTGGACGCGACCCACTCGGCCATGCGTTCCAGGTGCCGCCACAGATCGTAGGAGATGTGGCAGACGCGTGCGTCGAAGATCTCGATCGCCGTGAGCAACTCGCCGTAGATGTCCAGCTGGAGCTGCTGCGACGCCCCGTTCCCGATGCGCACCGGCCGCGAATCCCGGTATCCCTGAAGGTGGTCGAGGACGATTTCGTCGAGCCGGGAACTCCCGTCGACCCGGTACATGAGTTTCAGCGGACTTCCCTCCCCGGTCTCCTTCGCGCGTTCCTCCAGCCACCCCATGAAACGGATGGTCTCCTCGGTGAACCCGAGTTGCATGAACGCCGAGAGGGTCAGGGCCGCGTCCCGTATCCAGGTGAAGCGGTAGTCCCAGTTCCGGTCCCCTCCCACCTCCTCGGG
Organism: Kitasatospora sp. NPDC057738; assembly: GCF_042798815.1. Taxonomy (NCBI): domain Bacteria; kingdom Bacillati; phylum Actinomycetota; class Actinomycetes; order Kitasatosporales; family Streptomycetaceae; genus Kitasatospora; species Kitasatospora sp. NPDC057738. Next base: position 55,754 of record NZ_JBHVJT010000032.1, read on the forward strand.
AATGCTGGTGGTCGGGGCCGCGACGATCGCGCCGGTCGGGTCGTGGGTCAGGAGCTTCAAGGTGAGGGCGGAGCGCCACACCATCTCCCGCCACCGGCCGGTGTAGGTGCACTGGCCGAGCCAGGCCTTCCAGTAGTCGATGGTGCGGTGCAGGAGGTCCTGCCCCGTCAGCCGCGCTTCGAGCAGGTCGCCCGCACCGCCGGCGCCCTCCACCTGGCGCAGGAGGAAGGTGGCCTCCTCGCCCTCGTGCAGGGTGAACTCGACGCAGACCCCGTCGTCCACGGTGGCGAGCGGGAACCTGCTGGTGAGGGCGATGGAGAAATCGCCGCCGTGGAAAACGGCTCCGCGTCCCTCCTGGGTGATTTCATGTCCCTTTCGGGCGAAATCGAAGGCAGGCAGGCAATCGAGGCGGAAGGAAATGCTGCCGCGCACCGCCTTGGCTATGCGGACGATCTGATGAGACTTCACGTCGGAATCCGAGCGTTTGACCGGCATGAAGTCGACCAATTCGCCCACGCCTTCCGTGCTCAGGAAACGCGTGATCAGGACGGCGGTGTCGGGCATGTACATCTGCTGGCGACGCCCCGGCAGTGTCGGCGATATTTTGAAATATCCTCCCCGCCGGTCGTCGACCAGGCGGGCGAACACGCTCGGTGAATCGAATCTGGGAAGGCAGCACCAGTCGATGGAACCGTCCGTACCGACCAGGGCCGCCGTGTGCATGTCCCCGATCAGCCCGTAACTCTCAATCGGTTTGTAGCTCATGCCGGTTCCTGTTTGGCTTCGAGCTGAACATGATTCAATCATGCTCTGCCGGGACCTCGGCTGCCAGCCGTACGGCCGCCTCTTCGGCGGCCGGGCCCGCTCCGCGGCCTGTACCCCGCGTGGAACAACTCGGCCTCCACGGTGGGCCGGTGGCTGCCCGGGGCGATCCCGCGGACCGCCCAGCCCGGCCGTGGACCGCCCGCCCTGCCCGCGCCGCCGCCGGTCGCTCCGGCGCCCGCTCCCGGCTGTTCGCCCGGGCCGACGAGGTTGAGCACGGAGGCGGACCGTACCCGGGCCTCGACCGTCCCGTCCCGGTCCGTTGCGCCGTTGCGTCGGCGCGTCGACGGGACGGGAGGGACGGACGGGGTGTCAGAATCGGCGGGTTCATGCCCATGACGGGAACGCGGCCGGAACACCGGCCGGAACGCGGCGGGACCACGGCGGAGACGCGACGGGACCAGGTCCGAAGGAGCGAGCGATGAGTGGCGGGGTGCGGCCGGAGCTGGGACAGGTGTCGGAGACGGCGCTGTGGACGCTGTGGCACCGGGCGGTGGAGGCGCGGCGGCCGGACACCGTGCTGCCGGACCCGAAGGCGGTCGAGCTGGTGGGCCGGATCGACTACCCGTTCGCGACGCGGTTCGGGGAGAACGCCTTGGTGAGCCAGCTCCAGGCGCTGCGGGCGGCCTGCTTCGACCGGGAGGTGTCCGACTTCCTGACCCGCTGCCCGCGCGGCACCGTGGTCGGGCTCGGGGACGGCCTGGAGACCCAGGCCTGGCGGGTCGACAACGGCCGGGCGAACTGGCTGTCGGTGGACCTGGCGGAGACCGCCGCGCTGCGTCGGCAGCTGCTGCCGCCGGACGAGCGGCACCGGATCGTCGCCCACTCGGCCACCGACCCGGGCTGGATGGACGCGGTGGACCCGGCGAACGGGGTGCTGATCAGCGCCGAGGGGGTGCTGATGTACCTGCGGCCGCAGGAGGTCCGCGGCCTGATCGCGGCCTGCGCCGAGCGCTTCCCCGGCGGGGCCATGGTGCTGGACGCGGTGCCGCGCTGGTTCAGCCGGCGGGCCGTCGAGGGCAAGCTGCGGGACCGGTACTACCAGGCGCCGCCGATGCCGTTCGGGATGGACGCGGACGAGTGCGGCCTGCTGGCCACCGCGCACCCGGGGGTCGTCGACGTGCGGGAGGTGTACCCGGAGGGCGGGCGCCCGCCGCTGAGCACCCTGCTGCCGCTCGTGCGCCGGATCAAGCAGCGTCCGTCCGTGGTCGCGCTGCGTTTTGCCTAATCTTGAAGAAACGCTGGTCAACCTGGAACCATGGTGTCGGGGCGTACGTCGTAACCACGGGTGATCGGCCGGGGGGACAGGCCGCCCGGCACGTTAGGCTCGCTCTGGGGGAGCGGCCTGGGTGCCGCCATCGGACGAATTTGCCGGGACGGGCACGCTGCTCCAGGGGGAGGGCGGCCGGTCCCGTCCTGCCACGGAGGGACTGGCCTTGCACATCGACGCCTGGATCGAGGGGATTCCGCCGACGGCGGTGTACGCCGTTGTCGGTCTGATCATCGGGCTGGAGTCGCTGGGCATTCCGCTGCCCGGCGAGATCGCCCTGGTCACGGCGTCCCTCATGGCGGTCAAGGGTGTGGTGAGCCCGTGGGGCGTCGCCATCTGCGCGATCGCCGGCGCGATCATCGGCGACTCGATCGGCTACTCGATCGGGCGCAAGGGGGGCAAGCCGCTCTTCGAGAAGCTGGGACGCAAGTTCCCCAAGCACTTCGGGCCCTCCCACCTGGCCACCGCCGAGCGCTCGTTCCAGAAGTGGGGCATGTGGGCGGTCTTCTTCGGCCGCTTCATCGCCCTGCTGCGCATCTTCGCCGGTCCGCTCGCGGGCGCGCTGAAGATGCCGTACTGGAAGTTCCTGATCGCCAACGTGCTGGGCGGCGTGGTCTGGGCCGGCGGTACGACGCTGCTGGTCTACAAGGTCGGCAAGAGCATCGAGCCCTGGCTGGCCCGGTTCTCGTGGGCGGGCCTGGGGGCGGCGCTGGTGATCGGCCTGCTGTCGGCCTGGATCATGAAGCGCCGCGCCGCCAAGACGCACGCCAGGATCGAGGCGGAGGAGGCGGCCAAGGCCGCCGCCGCGGCGAAGGAGCCGGTCGCCGACTGACCACCCCGCCGACCGGCCCCCCGGTCGGCCCCCCGGCAGGGTCCCGGTCGATCGTCCGACCGGTCCCGGACCGGTCGTCCACCACCACCGTCGTGGTGCCCTCGGGCCCTCGGAGTAGCATCGGTCGGGTACTGCCGATCTTGCACTCCGGAGGGCCCGATGTCTTCGCAGCCGACCTGGGACGCCGTGGACGCCTACTTCTCCGAGCGGCTGGTCGGACACGACCCGGTGCTGGAGCAGGCCACGGCCGCCGCCCGCGCGGCCGGACTGCCGAACATCGCGGTGGCCCCCAACCAGGGCAAGCTGCTGCACCTGCTGGCGCTGACCCTGGGCGCGAAGCGGATCCTGGAGGTCGGCACGCTCGGCGGCTACAGCGCCATCTGGCTGGCCCGGGCGCTGCCCGCGGACGGCACCCTGATCACCCTGGAGCTCGACCCCCGGCACGCCGAGGTCGCCCGGGGGAACCTGGCGGCCGCCGGGCTGGCCGGGGTCGCCGAGGTGCGGGTGGGCCGGGCCGCGGACTCGCTGGCCGAACTGGTGGAGCAGGGCGCGGACCCCTTCGACCTGGTCTTCATCGACGCCGACAAGCCGAGCAACCCGGAGTACTTCCGCCGGGCGCTCCAACTGACCCGACCGGGCTCGCTGATCATCGTCGACAACGTGGTGCGCGGCGGCGCGGTCGCCGACCCGGCCGGCACCGACCCGGCGGTGGTCGGCACCCGGGCGCTGCACGACCTGATCGCGGCCGAGCCGAGCGTCACCGCGACCTCGGTGCAGACGGTCGGCAGCAAGGGCTACGACGGCTTCACCCTGGCCCGCGTCCAGGGCTGAAAATCCAGGGCTGAAAGTCCGGGGCCGAACGTCCAGCGCTGAACGTCCGGGGCCGAACGTCCGGGGCCGAAAGTCCAGGGCCGAGACCCGCGCCGCCAGGGCGTCCGCGGGCCCACCCGTACCACCGGCGCCCGTTCGCGCCCACCTGTACCACTCACACCCACCTGTACCACTCACACCCACCTGTACCACTCACACCCACCTGTACCACGCGCGCTCACCCGCGCTGACCGGAGAACGGAGACATCGTGCGGATCGGACTGCTGGGAACCGGCCCCTGGGCGGAGCGGGTGCACGCGCCCGTCCTGGCCGAGCACCCCGGGCTGGAGTTCACCGGCGTCTGGGGCCGCCGACCGGAGGCGGCCGAGGCACTGGGCGCCGCCCACGGCGTGCCCGGGTACGCGGACCTCGACCGGCTGCTGGCCGAAGTGGACGCGGTCTCCATCGCGCTGCCCCCGACCGTGCAGGCGGGTCTCGCGGTACGGGCCGCCGAGGCCGGCTGCCACCTGCTGCTGGACAAGCCGGTCGCGCTGACCGTGCCGGACGCCCGGGCCGTGGCCGAGGCGGTGCGCGAGCACAAGGTCGCCTCGGTGGTCTTCTTCACCGTGCGCTTCGGCGGCGAGCAGATCCCGTGGATCGAGCGGCAGGCGGAGCTGGGCGGCTGGTTCACCGGCCGCTCGGACTGGCTCGGCTCGGTGTTCGCGCCCGGCAGCACCAGCCCGTACGCGGCCTCGCCGTGGCGGGTGGAGAAGGGCGCGCTGTGGGACGTCGGCCCGCACGCGCTGTCCGTGCTGCTGCCGGTGCTGGGCGACGCGACCCAGGTGACGGCGGCGGCCGGCCCGCTGGACACCGTGCACCTGGTGGTGCGGCACGCCGGCGGCGCGTCCAGCACGCTCGCGCTCAGCCTGACCGCGCCGCTCGCGGCGGGCGGGACGGGCATGGAGCTGCGCGGTGAGCACGGCGTGGTGCAGCTGCCCCCGCGCGGCGAGGGCCCGGTCGCGGCGCTGCACCGGGCGCTGGACGCGCTGCGGGCCTCGGCCGCCTCCGGCGAGCCGCACCCCTGCGGGGCGGACTTCGGGCTGCGGGTGGTGGAGATCCTGGTCGGCGCCGAGCGTTCGCTGGCGAGCGGCGGCCCGGTGGAGGTCTGAGCGGTCGACGCGGCCGGGCCCGGGCGGGGACCGGCGGTTCGGAAGGACGCCGGGTAGGGCCCGGCGGTTCGGACGGACGTCGGGTACGGACCGATGGTTCGAAAGGGCGCCGGGGGGGGGACGTGGGTGCCCCCCCCGGCGCCCTCCCTCCGATGCCAAACAGAGCGGGGTCGCGGAAGGTGCCCCCTGGCAGAGGGTGGTTTGTGTTCCGGGGGGGGGCCATCCGTGCCCCGTCCGTGA
>NZ_JBHVJT010000032.1:60906-93463 GCF_042798815.1 Kitasatospora sp. NPDC057738
GGGGGGGTTGGGGTGGGGGGAAGGGGGGGGGGGGGGTCGTGGGGGGGGGAGCGGGGGGATGCGGTCCCCCCTCCCCCCCCCCCCCCGCCGCCGTCCGTCAGATGCCGAACGGCGCGGCGTAGCGGACGGTGCCCGCGGGCAGCGGGTGGTCGGCGTCCAGGGAGAGGGCCATCAGCGCCTCGTCCGGGACGTCGATGGTCAGGCCGATGCCGTGGGCGCCGGCGCGGGTGAAGCCGAACCGCGGGTAGTAGTCCGGGTGGCCCAGGACGACGACGTGGCGTTCGCCCAGGCCCCGTGCCGCGTCGAGGGCGGCGCGGACGGCGGCGGAGCCGGAGCCGGTGCGCTGGTACGCGGGGAGCACGGCGCACGGGGCCAGGCACAGGGCCGGGACGTCGCCGATGTGGCAGCGGGTCAGCAGGGCGTGGCCGACGGCGCTGCCGTGCTCGTCGGCGGCGACGAGGGACAGGCCCTCGATCCAGGAGGCGTCGGCGCGCAGCGGACCGCTCAGACCGGCGGCACCGGCGGCAGCGACGGCCCGGCCGGCGGCGGGGCCGAGGACGGCCGGCGGTCGGCGGGGCGGGCCGGCGGGATGACCGGGGCGCGGAAGTCGCGCGGGCCGGTCCACAGCGCGGGGACGGCGTCGCTGCGGCGGGCCAGTTCGTACGCCAGGGCCTCGTAGTTGACCCGCCAGCCGTGGAAGTGCGCCCAGGCCTCCTCGACCGGGCGCTCACGCGGGAAACCGGCCGCGGTGATCATCGCGACGGCGCCCAGGTACTCGGCGTAGGTCAGCCGGATCGGGACGTCCGGGTCCGGGTCCGTGTCGAAGTCGATCCGCAGCGAGCGGGCGATGTCGCGCAGCGCGGTGAAGCCGGCCCGGAGCACCAGCCGGGCCTCGGGCGGGGCCGAACGCGGGCAGAGCGCCAGGTGCAGGGCGGCGGCGTCCATCACGGCGATCAGTCCGACCACCCAGCTGCGGTTGGGCTGCGGGGAGCGGAAGGAGAGCAGCACCGGGTAGTTGGAGTGGCTCTCGCCGATGTCGGCGGCCAGCCGCTCCCAGTCCCGGTAGAGCTGGGGGAGCGCGGTCTCGGTGTCCACCAGGGACTGGCGGGCCAGCAGCTCGGGGCCCCAGGCGGGCTCGCCGGCCCGGGACTGCAGCAGCGTCACCTCGGTCTCGCGGCGCTGGTAGGCGGCGTAGAGGGTCGGCAGGTAGGAGATCTGGAGGGCGATCACCAGCGGGCCGCTGGCGGCGGCCAGGAAGTCGATCGCGGAGAGGTGCAGCCGGTCGCCGCTGGCGAAGCCGAGGGTGAACAGACTGGACCCGGCCTCGCGCACGGACACCGACCAGCTGAGCTCCGAGGTGCCGTGCAGCAGCAGGGTGTAGGCGGTGAGCATGCAGCTGAGCCACACCCCGAGCATGCCCAGCAGCACCAGCGGCGCCAGCCAGGTGAGGGCCCGGTCCTGCGCGTGGTAGCCGCGGCCCGGTCCGGCGGCCAGCCGCAGCAGCCCGCGCAGCATCCGCCAGAGCCGCATCACCAGCGCCGAGTAGAGCCCGCGCGGAACGACCAGCGTGCGCAGGATGCTGCCGACGATCAGCAGGAGCAGCATCGCGCCGACGGCGGTCTGGATCATCCTCATGGCGTCATTCTGGCGGTACGCCGGGGCGGCTGCGGACCGGTGCCCGCGCGGGTCGGCCGTCGGCCGTCCGTCCACCTGCCGTCCGCCCGCCGTCCGTGGCCCGGGCGCCCGGGTTCACCGCACCGAGTATGACCATGATCACACCAAGGCGAGGCATACGTACTGATGTTCCCACCGCGTCTATGTGTACGGAGGATCACGCCCACGAGCGAATCGGAGACCGGACTGTGCGTGCCCAGCAAGACAGCGCCGCCGAAGAGGAGAAGCCCGGGCGGCGGCGGTGGCGCTTCCCACCGCGTCGGAGGCCGTTACGGGCGTGGCGCCCGTTCCGGGGGCGGCGCCCGTCCCCGGGGCCGCCCCTGAGCCCGTCCCCGGACCCCTCCCCGAGTCCGTCCCCGAGCCGGTCAACGGACCCGTGCCGGTCCCCGGACCCGGGCGCCTCCCCGCGTTCACCCCTGCGCCGGTTCCTGCGGATCGACTACCCGCGCCGCGGACGGCGCGGAGTCCGCCGCTGGCTCCCCTCCTGGCGGCAGCAGGTGCTGGTGGCCGGGACCGGGGCGGCGGCGCTGACGGGCTGGCTGGCCTGGTTCTACACGAACACCGCCGTCCCGGAGGACCTCAACTCCTTCGCCACCCAGCAGAACAACGTCTACTACTGGGCGGACGGCACCGAGATGGCGCGGATCGGCCCGACCAACCGGCAGGAGGTGCCACTCGCCCAGGTACCGGAGCCGGTGCAGTGGGCGGTACTGGCCGCCGAGAACGAGACCTTCTACACCGACCCGGGCATCTCCGTGACCGGCATCGGCCGTGCCGTCGTCCAGATGGTCACCGGCGGCGACACCCAGGGCGGCTCCACCATCACCCAGCAGTACGTCAAGAACATCTACCTGAACCAGCGTCAGGACATGTCCCGCAAACTCAGCGAGATCGCCATCGCCATCAAGCTGGACGACCGGATGAGCAAGCAGGACATCCTGGCCGGCTACCTGAACACCAGCTGGTTCGGGCGCGGCAGTTACGGCATCGAGCGCGCCGCGGCCGCCTACTACGGCAAGGACGTCTCCCAGCTCGACCCGAGCGAAGGCGCCTTCCTGGCAGCCCTGTTGAAAGGCGCCGGGCAGTACGACCCGGCGATCAGCGCGGGGAACCGGGAACGGGCCGAGGAGCGCTGGTCCTGGATCCTGGACCGGATGGTGGAGGTGGGCAAGCTGTCCGCCGCCGAGCGCGCCGGGTACACGGTGTTCCCCGAGCCCAAGCCGCAGCCGAAGTCGGCGGGGCTGAGCGGCCAGATCGGGTACCTGGTCGACACGGCCCGCGCCTACGTGGAGAGCCACAGCGACATCACCCCGGCCCAGTTCGACCTCGGCGGCCACCAGATCCGCACCACCTTCGAGAAGCCGAAGGTCGACGCCCTGGTCACCGCCGTCCAGCAGGGCACCGCGGGGATCGACCCGGACAACCGGGAGTCCGACAAGCTCCTGAAGGTCGGCGCCGCCTCGCTGGCCCCGGACGGCCGGGTCGTCGCGCTCTACGGCGGCCCCGACTACCTGAAGCAGGGCTTCAACAACGCCAACACCACGACGGTGCCGATCGGTTCGGCGTTCACCCCGGTGGTGTACGCCGCCGGGCTCGGCGAGGGAGTGCAGCGCCGGCGCGGCGGCGACCGCACCCCGGTCGCGCCCACCACCACCTACAACGGCGACGACGGGGTGAACGTGATGACCCCGGAAGGGCCGTACTGGGGACGGGACGGGAAGATCGTCAAGACCGCCAACGACGGCAAGCGGAACTGGGGCAGCGTCACCCTGCGGAACGCGGTCGAACAGTCCGTCAACGGGCCGCTGATGCAGCTCGGCATGGACGTCGGCCTGGACAAGGTGCAGAAGACCGCTACCGACCTCGGCCTGCTCCCCAACAGCCTCGGCGAACTCGTCCCGGCCCTCGGCGTCGGCAACTCCACCCCCAGCGCCCTGCGCACCGCCGACGCGTACGCCGCCTTCGCGGCCGGCGGCTCCCACACCGACCCGTACTCGGTCCTCAGGATCTCCCGCAACGGCGTCCAGCTCCCCCTGCGCCTGCCGGCCGCCACCCAGGCACTCACCCCGGCGGTCGCGGGCGAGGTGGACGCGGCACTCAAGGGCTCCGTCCGCGACGGGGCCGCCAAGCCGGCGGCGGAGGCCGGCCCGAACCTGGCCGCCAAACCCGGCACCACCGCGGACCGCACGGCGGGCTGGTTCGTCGGCTACAACGGGCAGCTGTCGACGGCGGTCACCGTGTTCCGCGCGGACCTGAAGGACATGAAGCTCCTCTCCCTCGAAGGCCTGGGCGGCGCCACCCCGGACACCTCCGACGCCACCGTGCCGACCCGGATCTGGACCGCCTACATGAAGACGGCCACCGGACAGTAGGCCGGGCCGCCGCGGGGACCGTGCTGCACGGTCCCCGCAACCGACGTCCGGTCGGGCGGGCCCCCGGGCCGGGTGTGTTTCTCGGTCGACCGGGCGTTGCGGCAGTGTCTGTCCTCCGGGCAACGGCTGGGGGTGGGGGAGTGGTGGCGGCGGACGGGTACTTCGAGTTGGTCTGTGACGGGGGGCCCATCCGCGTCGTGGTGACCGGTGCGGGGCCGCGCGTGCTGGAGGTCGCGAAGGCCGTCAGGCGTCGGACCGGGCTCAGCCTGTGGCACGGCAAGGCCCTGCTCGGTCGGCTGCCCGCGGTTGTCCTCGATGACGTGACCTCGGACCTCGCCGAGGCCGTGGCGGCCGAGCTGCGGGCCGCCGGAGCGACCGTCGAGGTGCGGTACTGACGAGCTGCGGTACCGCCGGGGTGCGGTGCCGGGCGGCGGACCGCAGGGCCGGTGGCCGCTGTTGATCAGTGCCCGGACTAGTGTCAGGGTCGTGCCGAGGTCGGCGGGCGCCACCCGATCGGGCGGCCGGGCGGGCCTCGGTGCGGTCGTGAGCATCGAGGGACTGAAGCGGATGAAGATGACGTTCGGGCTGCTGGGGCCCCTGACGGTCGATGTGGACGCCGTGCCGCAGGCGCTGCCGCGGGCCACCGTGCTGCGGGGGCTGCTGGGGGCCCTGCTGCTCGCGGAGGGGGAACGGCTGCCCGTGGGGCGGCTGCTGGACCTCGTGTGGGCGGAGCAGTCGGACCGGGTCGGCCGGGGCGCGGTGCACACCGGGATGTCGCGGCTGCGCACCTGGCTCGGGCGGTTCGGGGACGAGGCGGTGGCGCTGGAGTCCGACGGGCAGGGCTACCGGCTGGTGACCGGGCCGGACGCGGTGGACCTCGGACGGTTCCGCAGGCTCGCCGCCGACGGGGACCCGGCCGGGGCGATCGGCCTTCGGCGCGGCCCGGTGCTGGCCGGGCTGGAACGGGTGAACCGCGAGGACCCGCTGGTCACGACCGTGGAGCACGAAGTGCGCGTCACCGCCCTGGCGCTGGCCCGGGCCGCGACGGCCGCCGGAGCGTCCCGGACCGCCGTCCCCGCCCTGACGGCGCTCGCCGAGGAGTACCCGTTCGACGAGCCCCTGCAGGCCGCCCTGCTGGAGCTGCTGGCGGCGGACGGTCGGGCGGCCGAGGCGCTGCGCCGCTTCCAGGCGCTGCGCCGGCGGCTGTCCGAGGAGCTCGGGATCGAGCCGGGCGAGCAGGTGCGGAACGTCTTCCTGGCGCTGCTGGCGCAGGACCGGGAGGGCGCCCGGCCGGACCGCGGTCCCGCCCGCGTGCCCTCCCAACTCCCCCGGGACGTCCCGGACTTCACCGGACGCGACGAGCAGGTGCGGATCGTGCTGGACGCCCTGGCGACCGGCCGGGTACCGGTGATCGCGGGCATGGGCGGCATCGGCAAGACCGCGCTGGCCGTCCGCACCGCCCACCTCGCCGCCGTCGACTACCCGGACGGCCGGCTCTACGCGGACCTGCGCGGGGCCGACGAGACGCCCGCCGACCCGGCCGGCGTCCTGGCCGCCTTCCTGCGCGCCCTCGGCGCCGACCCCCGGGAGATCCCGGCCTCCCTGGAGGAGCGTTCCGCGCTGTACCGCACCCTGCTCGCCGGCCGCCGCACGCTCGTCCTCCTCGACAACGCCGCGGGGGAGCAGCAGATCGTCCCGCTGCTCCCGGGCACACCGGCGGCCGCGGACGAACCGCCGGGCGACGGGTCCGGCGAACGGCCGGGCGACGGGTCAGGCGGCCGAACCGGCAACCGGCCCGGTGCCCGACCGGCCGTCCTCGTCACCAGCCGCGCCGCGCTCACCGCCCTGCCCGGCTCCCGGCTCGTCGACCTCCACGAACTCGACGCCCCCCACGCCCGGACGCTGCTGCGCCGCATCCTCGGGAACGAGCGGGTCGCCGCCGAACCGGTGGCCGCCGCCCAGATCGTCGAGCTGTGCGGCGGCATGCCGCTGGCCGTCCGCATCGCCGGGGCCCGCCTCGCCGCCCGGCCGCGCTGGACCCTGGCCCGGCTCGCCCACCTGCTGCGCGACGAACGGCGACGGCTCGACGAGCTGGCCGCGGGGAACCTGGCCGTACGGGCGGGCTTCGCCGTCGGCTACGCCAGGCTGTCGGAGCCGACCCGACGCACGTTCCGGCTGCTCGGACTGCTCGACGCGCCCGACTTCGCGCCGTGGGCCGCGGCGGCGATGGCCGACATCCCGCCGGAGCAGGCCGAGCGGCAGCTGGAGGAGCTGATCGACGCCCAACTCCTGCAGGAGACCGGCACGGAGCCGCATCTGCGCTACCGCTTCCACGACCTCGTCCGGCTGTACGCGCGCGAGCACGCCGAGGCCGCGGACGAACCGGCCGCGCGCACCGCCGCGCTCGAACGGGCCTTCGGCGCCTGGCTCTGGCTGGCCGAGCAGGCGGCCGACCAGGTGCCCGGGCCGTGCTTCGCGCCGATCCACGGCACCGCACCCCGCCACCCGATGCCGTCCGGCGTCGCGGCGGCACTGCTGGACGACCCGATGGCCTGGTTCGACGCCGAGCAGCCGGCCCTGAACACGAGCGCCCGGCAGGCCGCCGCGCTGCGCATGGTGCCGGTGGCGTGGGACCTCGCCGCCTGCCAGGAGAAGTACTGCGACGTGCGGGGCCTGTACGACGACTGGCGCACCACCCACCTGACCGTCCTCCAGACCTGCCGGACCGCCGGCGACGCGCTGGGCACGGCCGTGCTCACCCGCGGCCTGATCGAGGTGACGACCTGGACCACCCCGGCGGACGGCTCCGGGACGACCGTCGACCTGGCGGACGGCACCGAGACGATGGTCGCGCTGGAGGACCGCGCCCGGCACCTGCAGCGGCTGTTCGAGCAGGTCGGGGAGGAACGCGGGACCGCCGACGCCCTCGTCCTGACGGCCTGGAGCCTGGTGGCCCAGGGCCGCGAACAGGAGGCGCTGGAGGCCGGCCACCGCGCCCTGGACCTCGCCACCGCCCACGACCACCCGGGCGGCGAGGCCCGGGCGCACCAGATCATCGCCATCGCCCACGGGGAGACGGACCTCGACCGCACGATCGAGCACCTCACCGAGACGCTGCGGCTGGCCCGGCTGATCGGCAACACCCGCTTCGAGGCGACCGCCATCCAGTTCCTGGGAGCCGCCCACGGCCGGGCCGGCCAGGTGGAGCGGGCCGGCGAGCTGCTCCTCCACTCGCTCGCCATGGCCCGCTGCCTCAAGGACCGCTACGTGGAGGCGTTCTCGCTGCTCTACCTGGCCATGCTGTACGCGGCCACCGGCGACGGCCGCGCCGGGGAGACGGCGGAGGCCGCACTGGCCATCGCCCGCCGGTTCGACCTGGGGCACCACCTCGCCCAGGCCCTCGGCATCCTGGGGGAGCTGGACCTGGCGGCGGGCGACCACGCCTCGGCGGTCGCGCACCTGGAGGAGTCGGTGCTGGTGTGGCGGGCCCGCGGTTGGCGCTCCTTCCTGGCGGAGGCGCTGCGCGCGCTCGGCCGGGCGTACCAGGCGGCCGGGCTGCCGGAGTCGGCCGCGCGGGTGCTGGAGGAGGCGCGGGAGCTGAGCGACATCCGGTAGGCGGCGTGGGGTGGCCCGGGGCGGCACGGGGCAGCAGGGGGAGGCACGAGGCGGTGCGGGGCGGCGATGGCGAGCGGCCGGGGATCGGTAAGCGATCGGTAAGGCCCGGTTGCCTACGATCGATCTCCACGTACAGGACAGACGCACCCGTATCCGGCCGCAGGCCTGGTCGACGCGCCCGTCCCGTACGCGCCGCACGGGCAGCCGGTCGGGTTCGCGCAGGGGACGGACCCGGCCGGAGGCGCATCCGCGGGGGTGTCCCGCGGGCGTGGTCGGGCCGGCGAAGGTCGGGTCGGCGCGGAGTGGTCGGCGCGGAGTGGTCGGCCGGCGGGCGCGCCCGTCAGCTCGCGGGCCCGGCCGCCCGCGCCAGGGTGGTGTCCAGCCAGTCGAAGACCGTCTGGTGGAAGCGGAACATGGCGCCCATGTGGCAGTGTTCGCCCGCGCCCTCGGCCTCGGTCAGGGTGACGAGCGTGTGGGGGCAGGTCAGCGCGGCCCGGACCCGCTGGGGCTGGCCGCGGAAGAACTGGTCGTTCTCGGCGTCCAGGACGAGGGTGGGGCAGTCGATGAGCCGGGCGACGCCGTCGAGGGTGTAGTCGGCGGTGCGGCGGATGTAGTCCGCCACCGATGCGGCGCCGAACGTCCACACCCCGTTGCGCAGGGCCCACCGCAACTGGGTGCTCGCCTGCATGAGCAGAGCCATGACCGGCTCCACGAGGTCGTCCCGGCCGGCCTCGATCCACTCGCGCAGGAACGGCGGCATGAACCGGTCGTGGGCCTCCCCGAAGCTGTACAGGCCGTCGTCCAGCACCAGGGCGGCCGGGCGGTGTTCGTGGGCGGCGGCGCGGGCGGCCAGGTAGCCGCCGAGGCTGTAGCCGAACAGGACCAGCCCGTCGGCGGCGATCTCGGGGCGGGTCAGCGCGTAGTCGACCACCGGGGTCACCACGGCCTCCCAGTCCGGGCGGAAGGCGAGCCGCTGTTCGCGCAGCGCCGCGCCCTGGCCCGGACCGTCGTAGGCGAGGACGTTGTAGCCGCGGCGCAGCGCGGCCGCGGCGACGGCGAAGTACGCCTCCTCCAGCGTGGAGTCGAAGCCGCTGGTGAACAGGACGGTGGGGCGCCGGGCGCCGGAGTCGTCGACGAGGAACAGGTAGCCGGGCAGGCCGGTGTCCTGGTAGGGGATGGTCACGGCCTCGACGGGGGTGTCCATCAGGGCCGCCGCGGCGGCGAAGGTCTCCCGGGAGAGCGCGGAGAGGCTCTTGGCCTCGGGGTCGTTCGCGGGGTCGTCGCGGCGGTAGAACTCGGCGGTGCGGTAGTAGTTCGACGCGCGAAGCAGGGCTTCGCGGGCGCTGACCCGGTGCCCGGCCGCCAGGGCGCGGTCGCCGATGTCGTGGACGCGCTCGGCGGTGGCCTTCCACTCGCGCAGCCAGGCCGCCTCGTCGCCTTCGCCGATGTTCCGGGCGGTGGCCACGACCTCGCCCAGGTCGGCGCCGCCGTAGTTGGCGAATCCGGCCGCCCGGAGTGTTTCGAAGGAGAACGACTCGTCCTCGAAGAGGAATCGCATGGGTGCTCCCGACATTGCTGAGACGGAACGGTTCCGTCTCGTCTAAACGCTAGCCCCCGCCTAGTCGAGACGCAAGCGTTCCGCCTGGTGTAGGTTCGGGGAATGCCCAACACGCCCGCGCCCCGGCCCGCGACCCCCGGCCCCTCCGAGCAGCCCGTGCGCCGGACACCCGGCGGGCCGGTGCTCCAGGACTCCGTGACCGAGGCGATCGCGGCCGCCTTCTTCGAGGAACTGGCAGACGTCGGCTACGCCCGGCTCTCCCTGGAGGCGGTCGCCAAGCGCGCCGGGGCGGGCAAGGCCGCCATCTATCGCCGCTGGCCGTCGAAGCTCGACATGACCGTCGCCCTGATCCGGGCCGTGGCCGTGGACGCCTCCGAGATCGAGGACACCGGCACCCTGCGCGGCGACGTCCTCGCCTTCCTCACCGAGATCGACGGGGCGCTGCGCCACCGGCTCCCGTCGAAGATCATCCCCGATCTGCTCGCCGAAAGCGGTCGCAACCCCGAGCTGGCGCAGGTGCTGATGACCGCCGTCCGCGACACCCGCCGCGGCAAGGCCACCGGCCTGCTGGAACGGGCGGTCGACCGCGGCGAACTCCCCGCCGATGTGGACCGCGAGCTCGCACTCGACTTCCTCGCCGGCCCGCTGTACTGGCGCCTCGCGGTCGTCCGCACGGCGACCGCCCCCGACTACCTCGACCGCCTCACCGACAAGCTCCTCGCCGCCTTCGCCGCCTGACGGTCGAGGCTGCGCGGCGTCGTCGGCCGAGACCGCGTCGCACCCCGGACCTGAAGGCGTGTTCGGCCTGCTTCGGCCTGCACTCGCTGGTGCGGGCCGGAGCAGGCGGACTCCTCGGCCGCCGACGGGTTCGTACGGCGGCTTCGTACGGCGGCTTCGTGCGGCGGCTTCGTGCGGCGGCGCCCCTCGCGGTGGAGGGGGCGCCGCCGTACGGGTGTGCTCAGATCTTGACGGTGAGCCAGGCGCCGAGGCCGCTGCAGCCGCGGGCGTCGTAGGTGGTGCTGCGGTAGCCGGCCGGGATCGGCGAGTACGGGCAGGTCCAGATGCCGTTGCGGACCTGCTCGTGGAACCAGGCGCCGACGCCGCTGCAGCCCTTGACGTCGTAGTTCGTCAGCACGTAGCCGGGGACGATGGGCGAGCCGGAGCAGGTCCACAGCCGGTTCTGGGCGGGCTGCTGGTACCACGAGCCGTGGTTGTTGCAGCCGCCGGCGTTGTACATGGTGATGACGTAGCCGGCCGGGACGGGCGCCCCGGAGCAGCTCCAGCCGCCGGCCGCGGAGGCCGTGCCGGCGGCCGTCGTGCCGGTGAGCGCGGCCGCGAGGACGGCGACCGTGGCGGCGGCCCGTCCCGTGCGGGTCATCAGCTTGCGGAGGATCCTGGTCACGGCGACACCGTTCCGATCGGTCGTCTCCCCGCCGTGGGCACGGCGCGGGAGGGCGTAACAACGGGGATGCGCCGCACCCTAGTGGCGGTGATCAGGCCGCTGATAGATCCTCATCGGTGGATTTCTGTACCTGACCGAAAACGATCGATCGCATTCCGGTGGGCCCGGCCGTTACGGGCAGGTCTCGCCGAACTTCACGGCCGTCACACTGACCGGCTGACCGGTGAGGGCGGCGCCCGGAGCCGGATCCTGGCCGCACACCTGCCAGTTCGACTGCACCAGGACGGCACGGTTCTTCGGGCCGGCGTCCTTGGTGCTGAGGGACGTGTTGCCCGGCAGTGAATCCCGTACCACCGAGACGGCCTTGCCCTTGAAGTCGGGCATGGTGGATCCGGCCTTGGCGGGCCCGTTGGCGCCCTGGTCCTGGGCGGGGCAGTTCTCCTCCAGCTTCACCGCCCCCATGTCGATTTTTGTGCCGGTGGGGTGGCTGCCCGGGGCCGGGTTCTGCGCGCAGACCTTCCAGTTGCGGTCCAGGATCTGGTTGCGGTCGCGACCGAGCGCGTCATGACTGGTCAGGAGGAAGAACCCGGCGCTCTGCGCGGTGTCCTGGGCGGACTGCAGCCCCATGCCGACGAAGTTCGGGAGCACGGCCGTTCCGGCGGCGGCGGCCGCAGGTGCGCCCGTTGCGGGTGCGGGAGCGGGTGCGGGGGCTGCGGGTGCATCGGCTGTGGGTGCAGCTGCGGATGCGGTCTGCGAAGGGGCGCCGGCCGCCGACGGGCCCGCCGTGGCGCCGGCGCCGCTCCCGGTGGAGTCCTTCGGGTCGCAGGCGGTGAGGCCGAGAGCGGCCGTGATGGCCAGCAGGGCAGTGACGGTACGACGCATGGTCCCCCCATGACGTGACAGTTGTGGCAGGGGAACCGTAGCGATCGGCTCCGAGGGATACCGGTCCCGTGGTCAAGTCGTGATGCAGCCGTGAACAATCATGTCCACGAAGCACTGGCGTCGGAGGCGGTGGACGTGCCGGCGGTGGACGTGTCGGCGGTGACGGAAAGCGCGTTGTGTCCGCGCGGGCCGAGCGTCTAGTGTCACGCCCGACGGCGTGTAGCTCAGCAGGAGAGCACCGGGCTTGAGACCCGGAGGGCGCAGGGGCGGAACCTGCCACGTCGGCTTATGGACGACGACGCTGATCAGCAGCACTCCACCGGGGCCGGGGTGTCCGGGCCGTACCCGCAGCACCAGTTGGCCCGTGCGCTGCTCACCGCGCTGACCCACTCCGACGGCGAGACCCGCCGCCGTGCCGCGGCCCGCGCCGACCGCTGGCGCGCCGTGCTCGACGGTGCCGCCGCCGGGCGGTCGGCCGTCGGCTCGCGCACCCCGCTCCCCGGGCTGCCCGCCTGGGTGACGCCCGAGGTCGTCCGCGGCGGCTTCGCCACCTCCGCCGCGAGCGCCGAGGGGCCGCTCCAGCCGTACGAGCGCGAGGCCGCGGCCCTCGCCGGGGTACCGGCCGACCGCCGGGCCCTCTTCGCCCACTGCCTCACCGAGCCCGGCCTGGCGCGGCTGTACGAGCTGCTCGACAGCGGCCGCTACGAGGTCGCGGTGCCTGAGGAGGCGGCGCTGCTGACGGTCGCCTGGCTGGTCCGGGCCGGGGACACGGCCACCGCGCTCGACCTCGTCGACACCCTCGAACCGTTCGCCTCCCGGCTGCGCTTCACACCCCGGCCCTCCGCGCTGCCCGCACCGGACCCCGAGGCGGTGCACCGGCACACCGTCGGCGACGCCGTCGACTCCCTCGTCGGCCGCCGGCCGAACGCCGCCGTGGAGGCGCAGCGCGAGGCCCTCGCCGTCTGGCAGCCCTTCGGCGACCGGCTGCTCGCCCACTGGCTGGAGGCCGTCGGCCCGGAGGCCACCGGCGTGGAGGCCGTCGATCCGCAGGCAGTCGAACCGGAGGCCGTCGACCGGAAGACCACCGGCGATGCCGGACGGATACCGGCGTGCGTACCCGACGGCCCCTGGCGGGAGCGCGGCGCGCTGCTGCTGCGCCAGTACCGGGAACTCGCCGCGGCCCACACCCGCTGCACCAAGCACCGCGACCCGAAGGAGAACCTCGGCATCCTGCGCGGCGCCCTGGAGGAGGCCGTCGCCGGCCGGCCGCTGGACGCCCGCCGGCTGGGACTGCTGCGGCACGCGGTGGACTCCATGGTGCGCCGCCGCGGCCGGCCGGGATCGGCCGCGCACACCGAACTGCGCGCCCGTCAGGCCGTCCAGGCGGCGCGGCCCTCGTACCACGACCTCGCCCAGCTCGTGCTGCGCCGGCTCGCCGTACAGCCCCAGGAGACGGGCGCCGCCGAGGTCGGGCCGCTGGTCGCCGACGTCTCCGCCGCCGAGGCGGCGGAGACCGGACTGCCCGCGGGCACCCCGGTTCCCGCGCCGGTCCGCAACCTCGTGGAAGCCACCCTGAGCGCCCCGATCGGCACCCTGGTGGAGCGCGGCGTCGTGCCCTCGGCCGAAGTCCTGGCCGAACTCGTCCCGCAACTCGTCGCCGCCACCGGCGTCGAGGCCTGTCCGGACGCGGCGTTGCGCACCCTCGCCGCCGCGAACTACCGGGCGTTCCGCAACCGCCGCTCGCTGCTCCTGCTGAACCTCGCCGCACAGGTGCGGGTCGAGGAACTGCCCTGGGTACGGGCGGTGGCGGCGCACCGCTCCGACGAGGACGGCCGCGGGCCCGCGCTCACCGCCCTGCGCCGGCTCGGCGAACTGGCTGTCCAGGCGTTCCCCGGCACGCTGCTGCCCAACGCGCTGGTCCGCGAACTCGCGGTGCTCGCCCGCCAGTCGGGGCTCGACGCGCCGCTGGTGGAGGAGTTGGCGGCGGACATCTTCGTCGGCAGGTTCACCCCGAAGTTCCTCGCGGCGGCGGGCGTCGCCGCGGAACTGCTCGGCGGCACGCTGTACGAGCGCTACTACGGCATCGACTACGCGGCGCTGCGCGGGCTCGCGACGGCGGACGCGACGGCGGACACGGGGACGGACGCGGGGACGGCGCGGTTCGCCGAGCTGTGCACCGGGCGCGCCGGGCCGGGTCCGGCCCGGTCGGTCGCCGCCAACGGCAAGGTCGTCGAGCAGGCCCAGATCCTCACCACCCACAACCTCGCCGTCCTGGTGGCCCGCGTCGGCATCCGCCCGAGCCCCGGCTGGGACGACCTCGCCCGCCGCGCCTTCACCACCGTCTGCCGCCGGACGGCCCGCGTCCACGGCAACCCGCGCCCGCTCGCCGCGATCAAGGACGCGGCGTACGCGTGGCGGCAGATGGTCCTCCACCTCTCGCTGTGCGCACCGGAGGAGCGGGCCCGGACCATCGCCGGCCTGGACGCGGAGGCCGCCCGCCATCCCGCACACGTCGCCGCCCGCCTCGCCCCGGCCCTGACCGGCCTGTGTCAGGCCGCTGCCGGGGGCTCGGCGGACGAGGGGGCGGGCCGGGTGCTCCTCGGCTGGACGACGGGCCCGCACTGGCTGCGCGCCGACCCCCGCCTGCCCGCCGGCCACCTGCCGCCGGCCGTCGCCGTCCTCCCGTGACGTCGGGGGCGAACGACCGCCCGCCGGCGCGGGGTTGTGGCACGGCCGTTCGTATCCACCCCCTATGATCCCAGCCCGGGGGGAAGTACGCCGAGCTGGTGCGACACAGCCGTGTCCGCTCCCTTCGGCGACGCACGCCCGCGCCGCCGATTCGACGACCGGGAGACGAAGACTCGGTGATACTCACTCAACACCTGCGCCGCGGGCTGCTGGCCGGCGCCTCGGCGCTCGCGCTGGCGCTGCTGCCCGCGGGCCTCGCCCCCACCACGGCAGGCGCCACCACAGCGGACGCCACCACGGCCGGCGCCACCACGGCCGCTGCCGCACCGGCCGGTGACGGGTCCGGGCCGACGCCGGTGGACCTCGACACCACGCGCGCCTTCGCGGACACCTTCCGGCTGGACCCGTCCCAGGACACCGACCCGATGTACGGGCTGAACGTCGGGATCGACGCCCGGCAGTCGCCCCCGGAGAAGCAGCACGGCATCTCCTACACCCGGGTCTCCGGCCGCTGGGACACCTCGGTCGCGCCCGACCAGTGGTTCGTCCAGACCAGCCACCCAGACCACCCGAACAAGCTGCTGTTCGCCAAGGGCGTCTCCGCGGTCATGCTGGGCGCGCCGGCCGTCGCGGACGGCACCGGCCACTACACCGTCTCGACGGTGATCGACCCGGTCGTCGGCGACACCACCGGCAAGGACTGGGGCTCGATCGTGCTGAGCCGCAGCCACCGCGGCAACGGCTACGTCACCGGCGGCGACGTCGACCTCGGCCTGACCGTCAACTCGCGCGGCGAGCTCGCCCTCTTCCACGGCGGGGGCGGCGAGACGCCCTTCTGGACCGGTTCGGTCGCGCCCACGGCGCAGTACGCCGTCGCGCTCACCGTCTCCACCGGCGCCGACCGCGCCGTCACCCTGACGGTGAACGGCACCCCGTTCACCGTCTCCGCGCCGGCCGGGGTGACCCGCTGGCCGGGCAGCGAGTTCCTCTACCTCGGCGCCTACCTCTCCGACCCGAACCGCGTCACCACCTTCGGCGACGGCGCCGGCCACGGCCTGAACGTCAGCCGGATCGACACCAGCGCCACCCGCAGCGCCAAGCCGCTCGTCGACACCTTCGACGGCGCGCCCAACGCCACCGCCGACTTCGGGCTCAACCAGGACCTCGGCGCCCGCCAGCCGAGCCTGATCTCCGCCGACTACACCGCGGTCTCCGGCGTCAAGGGCCTGGCGCTCGACCCGCCGGCGGGCTCGGTGCAGGTCAACAGCCCGGCCCAGCCGAACGTGCTGTCGTTCCCCAAGGGCACCTCGGCGGTGCGCCTGAACAAGCCGGCCACCTCGGACGTCCAGAGCGGCGCCTACACGGTGCACGCCGTCCTGACCCCGGTCGTCGGCGCCACCACCGGCCAGGACTGGGCCTCCCTCGCCGTCAGCAACGCCTCGGGCGGCACGGGCGCCGTGGACGCCGAGGACGTCGCGCTCGGCCTGCGCGTCCAGGCCGACGGCGGGCTGACGCTCTTCCAGGGCGGCACGCCGACCGCCCTGACCGCCGTCCCCGCTGCGGGCTCCTACGAGGTGTCGGTCGCGCTGGCGACCGGCGACAAGCAGCAGGCGACCGTGCGGGTCAACGGCGCGACGGTCTTCTCCGGCCGCACCGACGCCCGGCTGCCCCGCGACGGCTACGTCTCGCTCGGCGCCCACCACTCGGCGGCCGGCCGGGTCACCACGGTGGACGACCTGCGGGTCTCCACGCTGGGCGGGCTCGGCTACTACGGGTTCTTCGACATCCGGGACCCGAACGAGCCGAACTACGGCGCCAACCACGCGCCGGAGGTGGCGCAGTGGACCAACTTCAACAACTACCTGCGCGACCAGGACCCCCGCCTGGAGTTCCTGGACCAGTGCCTGCCGGCCTCCTGCGTGATCGACCTCAACCAGGAGACGGTGATCCCGCGCTCGCCGGGTGACTGGCAGGTCACCCCGAACCCGAACGCCGCGCAGAACCTGCTCGATCTGGTGCGGCGCATCGGACCGAACATCGACAAGATCGGCGCCGTCGACATGACGGACGAGGCCTACTCCCACGGCCTGAACGGCGACCAGGTCAAGGCGCAGGCCCAGCAGATCAGGGCCGCGTTCCCGGACAAGACGCTGATCATGAGCCTCGACCGCTGGAACGCCGAGCAGACCGCGCCGATCCCGCCCGAGGTCGACATCGTCGGCTTCGACTACTACTGCGTGGGCCGCGGCGAGATCCAGTGGCGGCTGGCGAACCTGAAGACCTTCCTCTCCTCGCCCGACCAGCACCTGATGCTCTTCCCGGAGTCCACCAACGAGCAGGGCGTCGCCGACGGCTGCTACTCCGGCAAGACCGACGCGGACGTCGCGGCGTACAACGACGAGTACCGCGCGATCGCCGCGCAGGACCCCCGGGTCGTCTACCTGCAGAACTTCCGCTGGCTCGGCCCGGACCAGCCGACCAAGGTGCCGCTGACCGTCGCGGCCCAGCAGCGGATCGGCAGCGCCGTGGTCAACGCCACGCCCACACCGGCACCCGCTTCGGTGGGCGTGTACCGGCCGTCGGACGCCGGCTTCGCCGAGGCCGCCCACAACGGCTGGTACACCGGCCGGACCGGGTTCGGCGGCGGCGGCGACGCCGTCCCGCTGACCGGCCACTGGAACGGTCCCGGCACCGACACCATCGGCGTCTACCACCCCGACACCTCGACCTTCCAGCTGTCGAACGACAACGCCACCGTGGCCGCCACCTTCCCGTTCGGCGTCCCCGGCGACATCCCGCTGGTCGGCGACTGGAGCGGACAGGGACGGACCACGGTCGGCGTCTACCGGCCCAGCGACCAGTACTTCTACCTGTCCGACGACAACTCCACCATCACGTACCGGATCAAGCTGGGCAACGAGGGCTGGAAGCCGCTGGTCGGCGACTGGGACGGCAACGGCACCACCACCGTCGCCGTCTACGACCCGCAGACCCAGACCTTCTACCTGAACGACTCCAACCGGACGGAGCACCCGCGCCCGGGCGTCAGGTTCGGCAACCCCGGCGACCGCCCGATCAAGGGCGACTGGGACGGCACCGGCAAGGAGACCATCGGCGTCTACCGGCCCGGCGACCAGAGCTTCTACGGGGCCGCCGAGAACTCCGACCTGGTGATCTACAGCAAGAAGTTCGGCAACCCGGGCGACGTCCCGCTGGTGGGCAACTGGGGCTGACGCCTCCGCCCCGCCCGCGCGTCCGACAGGGCGCCCTCCCGACCGCCCCGCGGCGACCGGGAGGGCGCCCTCGCGCCGTCCGCGGGGCGGGTCAGCCGTGCCCCTCGCCGACAAACGATGGCACGCGCGCATCTCGGTGGACCTTCGGGCTGCTCGCGCAGCGGTCAGGGACAATCGGATAGCGTGGTGCCATGGGCGCGCTGAGCAGGCGAGGACTCGCCGCGCTGGTCGATGAGGCGACGGTCGACACGTATGACGAGCACGAGCAGGTGTCGGGTCTGTTCGCCGCCATCGAGGAGAACCTGTCGGTGCCGTTCAGCACCCTGGTGCTGGGCGTCGAGGTGACCGTACGCAAGGTCGACCTCGCGCGGGACGGAAGGATCGTCGCCCTGTGCACCCGCGGAGGGTTCCGGCAGACGATCGGGCTCCTGGACCTTCCCTTGCCGGACCCTGCGCCGGACGGCGCGGAGTGGGTCGCGGCCTATCGCTACTACTGGGCACAGTGAGCGCCCGGAACCTTCAAGACCGAGAGGGCCCGCATGACTGTCGTTGTACCGAGCGTGGACGAGGCGTCGTTGAGCGGCCTGATCGAGCGAAGTTCCGAACTGAAGGGCGAACTCGTCGCCTTCGCCCAGGGATCGCGCTTCGACCGGTGGTTGACACCTCTCCTCCTGGAGGCGGCAGGCCCTGAGCGGCGGCTGGACGAGAGCGCGGCGATCCGGATCATCGACAACTTCATCCTCCGGTACCGCCTGCCGGACGGTTCGACCGTGGTGGATCGATTCGTCGACGGGCGAAGGGACTTGACCGACGCCGACCGGGCGATGCTGCTCGGCTGGCGTGACCCGGTCGAGGGCGTCTTCGAGGTCCAGCGCAAGGACGGGGACGCCGTCGTCCTGCTGAACCTGATCGACGACCTGGAGTACCGCACGTACTCGAACGTCGGGCGGGCGGCTTTCCGCGGAGTGTCCAAGGGGGGATTCCTCCTCGTCTGCCTGGTGCCCGTCGACCCGGCCGACGGGGCGTGGCTGATCTCCGGTGCGATGTCGTACTACCCGAAGTCCAGCGCCACCGAGATCGCCCAAGCCGCAATCCAGTTGGCCGCCGACCACCCCGAACTGGTCTTCCGCAACCCCGAGAAGATCGAACAGGGATGGCACCGGCTGCGGGAGGACCGAGCCGCCTTCATCGAGTTCTGCGGCGGCGACGAACTGGTCCTCACCCCTGCCGAGGCCGAACGCCGGGTCAACGCCTACTTCCGGAACCGGCAGGAGGCCGCCGTCGCCGAACACCCGGGCCGCGCGCGAGGCGGGCGGCAGACGGGCCTCGATCTGCCGGCCTTCGAACTGCCCCGGGAACTCGCGGACTCGGACACCGTCGGCGTCATCTACGACGAGGTCGACGGGCTCAACTTCTACGCCGACTACGGAATGCTGCGCGCCCTCTTCACCGACCCGGCTCTCGCGGGCCGCAGGCGGTACCAGGAGGTGCTCCGCGCCTACCTGCGCGAGGAGTCGATCGCGCCGCTGCCGATCCGCCGCCTGGCCGCCGCCCACCCGGAGACGGTCGACGCGGTGTTCCGAAAGCTGCTGCGCAAGCCCGGCTTCACCTGGAGCGAGCACGGTGAGGCCCTGCTGCGCCGGCGCAAGCCCTGGTACTTCGCGCAAGAGCCCCGCCCCGGCGTCTCCGCGATCGGCGAGCGCCTCAGCGAGCTCGCCGCCGGCACCGGACGGCAGAAGTTCACCAGGGCACGGCGCGTACCGCACCGGCCCGACCACTGACCGAGCTGTTCGCCTCATCTGCGTTCTACGCCTCGACGAGGGCCGGTTCCGGTGATCGGGTACCGGGCCGGTGTCCGGATGTCGGGGAGCGGTGAACCGCGGGGCGGGTCAGCCGTGCCCCTCGCCGAGCATGATCCGCGCGATCAGCTCCCGGCGGCTGCCCACGCCGGTCGGGTCGGCGAGCGAGGACGGCGTCGGGTCGGCCAGCGGGGCGCAGCAGTTCATCCGCCCGCCGGAAGACCTCCGGAGCCGTCAACCCCGCCCCCGCGAGCTCCCGCATCCCCTCGACCGCCGCCCGACCCGCCACCCCGCGCCGCCCCATCCGGCGAAGCTGACACGCACCCGGCCCCCGCCTCGACGCCCCGAACGGCGGGGGTGCGCCTCCTCCTGTCTGAGGCCCGGCGGTCCCGTCCGGTCACCTGACCAGGCGGGACCAGTCGGCCGGTTGGGCGGGGTCGAGTTGGCGGAGCTGGTCGAGGACCTTCGGGTCCTGGGCGTCGAGCCAGTCGGCGACCTGGCGGAAGGAGACGCAGCGGACGCCCTCGCGCTTGCAGACGTTCTTCATCACGTCCTCGATGGCCTGCATGTAGATGCCGCCGTTCCAGGACTCGAAGTGGTTGCCGATGAAGAGCGGGGCGCGGCTGCCGTTGTAGACGCGTTCGAAGCCGGCCAGGTAGCTCTCGCGGGTCTCCTTCTCCCAGGTGTCGTACTTCTTGGGGTCGCCGTTGGTGGTGTTCCCGGACTGGTTGGCCAGGAAGTTGAAGTCCATCGAGAGGCTCTGGGTCGACCTGCCGGGGTAGGGGAGCATCTGGAGCGGGAAGTTCCAGATGCCCTCCTTCTTCACCGGCCAGACCTGGAACTCGCCCGGGGAGCTGGCGTCGTAGCGGAAGCCCGCCGCCTTCTCGGCCGGCAGCAGGTTCTTCTGGCCCTCCAGGCAGGGGGCGCGGCCGCCGACCAGTTCCTTGGTGTAGTCGAAGGGGAGGGGCGGGACGTCCTTGAAGCCGGTGTTGGTCTTCCAGTTGGTGACGAAGGAGACGGCCTGGTCGAGCTCGCTCTTCCACTCCTCGGTGCTCCACTCGCCGCCGCCCTTGGCGTTGCAGAAGTGCCCGTTGAAGTGGGTGCCGACCTCGTTGCCGTCCTGCCAGGCGAGGCGCAGCTGTTCCAGGGTGTCCTTGATGTGGGGGTCGGTGGCGTAGTCGATGGAGGCGTCGCCGGGCTTGTGCTGCGGTGGCTTGTAGAGCGTGCTCCTGGACTTGGGGAGGGTGTAGAGGCCGCTCAGGAAGAAGGTCATCTGGGCGTTGTTCTCGACGCCGAGTTTGCGGAAGCGGGAGAACATGCGATCGTCGCCCTCCAGCGCGCCGTCCCAGGAGAAGACGACGAACTGCGGCGGCTTCTCGCCGGGCTTGAGCTTCTCGGGCGTGGGCTGCTTGGGCTGCGGGCCGGTGTAGGAGGTGGAGCCGTCGCCGAGCACCTTGACCTGGCCGTCCCAGGTGGGGGTGGGCGTGGGGGCGGGGGGTGGCGGGGCGGGGGTGTCGGTCGTGGCACTCGGGGCCGGGGTGGACGGGGTGGTGCCGGTGGCGGCCGTGGGTCTGCTCTGCGTGCCGGAGCATCCCGTCGCCAGGGCGGAGGTCCCGAGGACCCCCATCGCCAGCAGGATGGCCGAGCCGCGAGCAGTCCTCACCGGACCCCATTTCTCTGATCTTCGATCAGGCGGTGTTCAGAAGACGATCGATGGAAGTGATCATCAGAACACTTTTGATCGACCTCTGTCGAGGCGGGGCCGGTGCGACCGCGGTGGGGGCGGGGTCGGCGAGCAACTCCCTTGTGTCGCACGGCGGATGGCGTGATGAGAAGGCCTCGCCGGCGGCCCCCGCATCGATCGAACCCCCGAGCCGTGCGGCGCGGGGGTTCGCGGCATTGACAGGGGGCCTCCTGCGGTTGAATGCTAAGCAAGCGCTTAGTCAATGATCCGCTTCCCCGAGGAGCCGCCCGATGGCCGAGACCCCCGTCGACCCGCCAGGCCTGGACCTGGCCCGCCTCCGGGCCCACCTGGACCGCGAGCTGCCCGGCATCCTCCAGGGCCAGGGCCAGGGAGAGGGCCGGGGGCGGGGGCCGTTGCGGGCCGACCTCATCGAAGGCGGCCGCTCGAACCTCACGTACGTGCTGAGCGACGGCGCCTCCCGCGCGGTCCTCCGGCGACCGCCGCTCGGGCACGTCCTCGCCACCGCGCACGACATGGGCCGCGAGTACCGGGTGATGACCGCGCTGCGCGACACCGGGGTCCCCGTCCCCCGCACCCTGCTGCTCGACCCGGACACCGACACCCTCGGCGCCCCCTGGTACCTGATGGAGTACGTCCCCGGCACCGCCCACCGGGACGCCGCCCCGCTGGCCGCCCTCGGCGAACAGCGGGTGCACGCGCTCGGGCGCAGGCTGGTCGACACCCTCGCCACCCTGCACGGGATCGACCCGGCCGCCGTCGGCCTCGCCGACTTCGGCCGCCCGGAGGGCTACCTGGAGCGCCAGCTGCGCCGCTGGTCGAAGCAATTGGAAGCCTCCCGCAGCCGCGACCTGCCGGACCTCGACCGCCTGCGCGCCGGGCTCGCCGAGCGGCTGCCGGTCTCGCCCGCGCCCGCGCTGGTGCACGGCGACTACCGGCTCGACAACGTCCTGGTCGACGCGGACGACACCATCGCCGCCGTCCTGGACTGGGAGATGTCCACCCTCGGCGACCCGCTCACCGATGTCGGCCTGCTGGTGATGTACACCGAACTCGCCGGCGTCGGCGGCGGCATCATCCCCTCCGCCATGACCGCCCCCGGCTTCCCGAAGCCCGACGAGATCGTCTCCTCCTACGCCGACGCGACCGGGCGCCGGGCGGAGGACCTCGACTGGTACGTCGCCTTCGCCTCGTTCAAGCTCGCCGCCGTCGCCGAGGGCATCCACTTCCGCTTCCGGCAGGGCCGCACCCTGGGCGCCGGCTTCGAGCGCGCCGGCGAGATGGCCCCGATCCTCGCCCGGCACGGCCTGAGCACCCTCAAGGCCTGAGCACCCTCAAGGAGAGCCGAGAACCCGATGGACTTCGCCTACGACGCCCGGACGAACGAGCTCCGCGAGCAGCTGCTCGCCTTCATGGACGAGCACGTGTACCCCGCCGAGCCCGTCCTCGCCGCCCAGCTCGCGGCCCGACCCGCCGACCCGGCCCGCGACCGGTGGGCCGTCCCCCCGGTCGTCGCCGACCTCCAGACCGAGGCCCGCAAGCAGGGGCTCTGGAATCTCTTCTTTGTGGACAAGCACAGCCTCCCCGGCGAGCCCGGTGCCGGCCTGACCAACCTCCAGTACGCCCCGCTCGCCGAAATCACCGGCCGCAGCATCCAGTTGGCCCCGCCCGCGCTCAACTGCGCGGCGCCCGACACCGGCAACATGGAGCTGCTCGCCCAGTTCGGCAGCGCCGAGCAGCGCGAGCGCTGGCTGCGCCCGCTGCTGGACGGCGCGATCCGCTCGGCCTTCGCGATGACCGAGCCCGAGGTGGCCTCCTCGGACGCCACCAACATCGCCACCCGGATCGAGCGGGACGGCGAGGAGTACGTCGTCAATGGCCGCAAGTGGTACATCACCGGGGCGATGAACCCCGACTGCCGGATCCTCATCGTGATGGGCAGGACCGACCCGGCCGCCGAACCCCACCGGCAGCAGAGCATGGTGCTCGTCCCGCGCGACACCCCGGGCGTGACCGTGCGGCGCGGCATGACGGTCTTCGGGTACGACGACGCCGATCACGGCGGCCACGCCGAGGTGCTGTTCGAGGACGTCCGCGTCCCGGTGGAGAACCTGATCGGCGAGGAGGGCACGGGCTTCGCCATCGCCCAGGCCCGGCTCGGCCCCGGCCGCATCCACCACTGCATGCGCGCCATCGGCATCGCCGAGCGGGCGCTGGAACTGATGTGCCGCCGGGCCGACGAGCGGGTGGCGTTCGGGAAGCCGCTGGCCGAGCAGGGCGTGGTGCAGGACTGGATCGCCGAGTCCCGGGTGCGGATCGAGCAGTTGCGGCTGCTGGTGCTGAAGACCGCCTGGCTGATGGACACCGTCGGCAACCGCGGTGCGCACACCGAGATCCAGGCGATCAAGATCGCCACCCCGCGCACCGTCGAGTGGATCCTCGACAAGGCCGTCCAGGCCCACGGCGCCGCCGGCGTCAGCCAGGACACCCCGCTCGCCCAGCTGTGGGCCGGCAACCGCACCCTGCGGCTGGCGGACGGCCCCGACGAGGTGCACAAGCGCTCGCTGGCCCGGAGGGAACTGCGCAAGTACCGGCGCTGACCCGTAGGGGTGTCATACCCGGGTATTCAGGGACGTGTTGGCCCTCTGGTATGACGGCCGCGGCCCGTCCCCGACCGTAGTGTCCTGCGTGTTCGATCGATCGGAGCACGGAGGACATCATGGGCATTCCGGGACGGGCCGTGGCGGCGGTGGTGCTGGCGGCGGCAACGGCGGTGGGCACGATCGGTACGGCCGTGGGGGCGGTCGCGCCGGGGGACGCGGGCCCCGGGCGGCAGGCCCGGGCCTGGCTGCCCGAGCCCAGCGGGCCGTACCCGATCGGGACCACCGCGCTGCACCTCACCGACACCGGACGGGAGGACCCCTGGCATCCCGGGCAGCGGCGCGAGCTGATGATCAGCCTCTGGTACCCGACCTCCCACCCGGCCTCCGGCGACGAGCGGGCCCCGTACATGGAGCCCGCCGCCGGCCGGCACTTCGACGGCCCGGACGGTGTCGGCCTGCTCAACTACGGCACCGAGCCCGGCCGCACCGACTGGTCGGCCATCCGCACCCACGCGCGCAAGGACGCCCCTGCGCTGGCCGGCGGCCCGCGCCCGGTCGTGCTGTACTCGCCCGGCCTCGGCGACCCGCGCACCTGGGGGACGGCGCTGGTCGAGGACCTCGCCTCGCGCGGCTACGTGGTGGTCACCGTCGACCACACCTACGAGGCCTCCGAAGTCGCCTTCCCCGGCGGCGACCTGGCCACCTCGGTGCTCCCCGGCATGCTCGGTCGGCCCGGCCTGGACATCGGCGCGGTGCTGCGCAAGGCGATGGACACCCGGGTCGCCGACACCCGCTTCGTCCTGGACCGGCTCGCCGGCCTGGGCACGCGGTCGGGCCTGCCCGCCGGGGTGGCCGGGGCCCTCGACCTCGGCCGGATCGGCATGGTCGGCCAGTCGGCGGGCGGCTTCACCGCGCTCCAGGCCATGCACGACGACCCGCGGATCGCGGCCGGGATCAACATGGACGGGCAGATGCACTTCCCCGGCCCCGACGGCCACACCGGCGTCCTCCTGCCCAGCGTCGCCGAGGACGGCCTGAACCGGCCGTTCCTGCTGATGGGCACCGGCGGCGAGGACTCCGGCGGCTACCGCGACCAGCCCGGCTGGAACGCCCTGTGGCAGCACAGCACCGGCTGGCACGCCGACGTCACCCTCACCGGCTCCCGCCACGGCTCGTACACCGACGCCCAGCCGCTGCTGCCGCAGCTCGCCCGCCAGGGCGTGCTCAGCGCCGAGCAGCTGCGCAAGGACGTCGGCGACATCCGCCCCGGCCGCGCCGAACTCGCCACCCGCTCCTACGTGGCGTCCTTCTTCGACCGCTGGCTGCGCGGCCAGGACGACCACCTGCTGGACGGGCCCTCGGCGCGCTTCCCCGAGGTGGCGTACGAGCGGTAGCGGGCCGGGGCGGCGGGCGGATTCCCGTGCCGCCCCCTTCCGGAGGGGCCGAGGGGGAGGTTCCGCACGGCGCCGAATTGCCGTCAGGGGGCCTCGCCGCACGGCCGCTCGCGGATTTCGAAACGGTATTTCCTGTCCTATTCAGTGAATGACTACGCGCGTTGATCCCCTTTCATCAACGTTGCTTGACCTGCTTGGACGCGCTTCTTAATCGATCCTTACCCCGCGCCGTTGACCGGTGTTCATCAGCTCTGCTTTCCTTCTTGCCACGCAGGCGGCAAATGCCGACGGACCGTCAATTCCGGGTGTGCGAATGAATTCGACCGGAACCCGGCCCGACGGAATCCGCCGCCGGCCCTTCCCCCACAAAGGGATCGTTCCCGGCTCCCGAGGCCGCGGACGATCGGCAGAAGAGAGGCACCCTCACCCATGGGTCACTCCCCCAGGACAGGACGCGCGAGGTACGCGGCGCTCACCGGAATAGCGTCGCTCGCGCTCGCCGCCGCCGGCTTGGCCGGCGCGGCCGGTCCGGCCTCCGCGCAGGACATCTCCGGCTCGCAGGGCAGCACCACCAACGAGTTCAACCCCTGGAGCCCGCAGAACGGCCACCCCTACCGGCACGGCGCGGTCCCCGGCATGTCCCAGCACGAGAACTACAAGAAGTGGCTCGCCGCCCACGACCAGGCCGCGGCGACCGGTCAGCAGACGCTGTCGTACGGCGGCGGCGTCGACGGGATCGGCGTGCAGAGCGGGCACTCCAAGGTCTACCTGGTCTTCTACGGCAACCAGTGGGGCACCCAGACCACCGACGCCGGCGGCAACGCGAAGTTCTCCAACGACTCGGCCGGTGCCGCCGGTGCCACCCAGCAGATGTTCAAGGGCATCGGCACCAACGGCGAGACCTGGTCGGCCGACCTGACCCAGTGGTGCGACGGCCCCACCGTCGCCACCGGTGCCGTGAGCTGCCCGTCCGGCGCCAACTTCATCCCGTACCAGAGCGGCGGCGTCCTGTCCGGCGTCTGGTACGACAACGCGGCCGCCTCGCCGAGCCAGGCCAGCGGCAACCAGCTCGCCCAGGAGGCCGTCAAGGCCGCCGGACACTTCGGCAACACCACCGCCGCCGCCAACCGGGACGCGTACTACATCGTCCTGTCGCCGCACGGCACCAACCCGGACGACTACCAGAACCCGACCACCGGGTACTGCGCCTGGCACGACTGGAACGGTGACACCACCCTCACCGGCGGTGCGGCGAGCTCGCCCTACGGCGACATCGCCTTCTCCAACCAGCCGTACAACATCGACGCGGGCTCCAACTGCGGCGTCGGCTTCGTCAACTCGCCCGGCACGCTGGACGGCTGGACGATGACCCTCGGCCACGAGTGGCACGAGATGATGTCCGACCAGAACCCGGCCGGAGGCTGGACCAACCACGTCTCCGGCAGCAGCTACAACGGCCAGGAGAACTCCGACGAGTGCGCCTGGATCCAGCCCGGCAGCACCGGCGGCGCCGCCAACATCTCCTTCGGGGCATTCGGCAGCTACGCCGAGCAGGCCAGCTGGTCCAACGACACCAACTCCTGCGCGATCTCGCACGCCATCCTGACCCACGGCAACTCGGTCACCGTCACCAACCCGGGCAACCAGAGCGGCACCGTCGGCACCGCGGTCGGCCTGCAGATCAACGCCACCGACTCGGCCACCGGCCAGACCCTGGGCTACTCGGCCACCGGCCTGCCGGCCGGCCTGTCGATCAACGCCTCGACCGGCCTGATCTCCGGCACCCCGACCGCCGCCGGCACCTCCAGCGTCACGGTCACCGCCACCGACACCACCGGCGCCGCCGGCAGCACCACCTTCACCTGGACCGAGTCCACCGGCGGGGGCGGTGGCAACGCCGTCACCAACGGTGGACTGGAGACCGGCAGCCTGACCGGCTGGACCACCGCCGGCAGCACCTCCGCCACCGCCTCCGCCGCCCACAGCGGCGGCTACGGCGCCATGGTCGGCTCCACCGGCCCGACCGGGGACTCCTCGATCGCCCAGACCTTCACCGCGCCGACCGGCTCCAGCAAGCTGTCCTTCTGGTACAGCAACACCTGTGACGACACCGTCACCTACGACTGGGCCACCGCCACCCTGAAGGACAACACCACCGGCACGACGACCACGGTCCTGGCCAAGACCTGCACCACCACCGGCACCTGGACCAACAAGGCGGCGACCGTCACCCCGGGCCACTCCTACACCCTCACCCTGAGCAACCACGACGACAACTACCCGGGTGACCCGACCTACACCTACTACGACGACGTGACCGTCTCCTGACGACCGCCGCGCCGAACGCACCGGGGTGGGCCCAGCGCCCGCCCCGGTGCCGTTTCCGGTCCGAGCGCCGTCCGGCGGGATCCGAACCGGCCGCCGGGGCGTCGAACCGGTACCCCGGAACAACAGCAGGAGGAACCGCCGTGAACCCGAGAAGATC
Source organism: Kitasatospora sp. NPDC057738 (assembly GCF_042798815.1). Lineage (NCBI taxonomy): Bacteria > Bacillati > Actinomycetota > Actinomycetes > Kitasatosporales > Streptomycetaceae > Kitasatospora > Kitasatospora sp. NPDC057738. The sequence continues at coordinate 88,314 of NZ_JBHVJT010000032.1, forward strand.
CGCCGCCCCGGTACTCGCGGCCGCCCTGCTCGCCCTGGCCGGCTGCGCCTCCACCGGAACGGGCCCGTCGACGCCCACCGCCGCGTCGACCGCGTCGACCGCGCCGAGCCCGGCGACGGTCACGGTGGACGAGCACGCCGACCGCACCACCCTGAAGGCCGCCGTCGGCACGACCGTCACGCTCGCCCTCCACAGCACCTACTGGTCGGCCGCGACCAGTTCCGCCCCCGACGTCCTCGCGCCGGAAGGCTCCCCGACCACCGCCCCGTCCCCGTCCTGCCGCCCCGGCGGCGGCTGCGGCACCGTCACCGCCTCCTTCACCGCCCGCGCCCCCGGCACCGCCCGCCTCACCGCGACCCGCACCAGCTGCGGCGAGGCCCTCAACTGCCCGCCCGAGCAGCGCGGCTACGACGTCACCGTCGAGGTCACCGGGTGAGACCCGACCCCTAGCGGATCTCCGAGCCGGGGTTGGCCTCGTCCCACTGCCGCCGGGAGTCGACGATCGCGTCGTGGTGGCCGTACGACCAGTCCGCCATCGCCCGCACCAGGTGGGTCAGGCTGTGCCCGAGCGGCGTCAGCTCGTACTCCACCTGCGGCGGGACGGTCGGGTGGACGGTCCGCGAGACCAGGCCGTCGCGCTCCAGGCGGCGCACGGTCAGGGTGAGCATCCGCTGCGAGATGCCCGGCAGGGCGCGCTGCAGTTCGCGGAACCGCCGTACGCCCTGGGCGAGTTCGACGACGGTGAGGACCGACCACTTGTCGCCCAGGCGGTCCAGCAGGTCGCGGATCCCGCAGTCCACGCCGTCCTCGCACCAGACCACCGGGCGGGACGTGGTTACCGCGGTGTGCCCTGCTGACATGAATGTGCCTCCTTACGCCGGACGCCCAGGCTATCGAGGATGGTCGTGCAGCCGACGACCGATCACCCCTGGAGGAACCCATGCTGCTCGTCACCGGAGTCAACGGAGGCCTGGGCGCGCTCGTCCTGGCGCGGCTCGCCGGCCGGGAGGGCGTCGTCGCCGGCTCGCGCACGCCCGGGGAGGTGCCGCACGGCGTCCCGGCCCGGCTGGTGGACTTCGACCGGCCGGACACCCTGGCGGAGGCCTTCGCCGGGGTGCGGACCCTGCTGCTGATCTCGGCCGGCGCCGCGGAGGACGACGTGGTGATCGCCCGGCACGGCGCCGCGATCGAGGCGGCGGAGCGGGCGGGCGTCGAGCACCTCGTCTACACCAGCCTCTCCGGCGACGGCGACCACCTGCCCTACGCCCTCGCCCACCGCTGGACGGAGCGGCGGCTGCGCGCGTCCGCCACGCTGCGCTGGACGGTGCTGCGCAACGGCCTGTACGCCGAGTTGCTGGGGGCGATCACCGCGCCCGGCCCGGACGGGGTGATCGGCGCTCCGCTCGGGGACGGGAAGCTCGCGGCGGTGGCCCGGGCGGACCTCGCGGAGGTGGCGGTGAACGTCGCCCTGGCGCCGGCCCGGCACGCGGGCCGCACCTACGAGCTGGTGGGGGAGCGGGCGGTGGGCGGCGCGGAGGTGGCCGAGGCGCTCGGCGCCGAGTACCGCCCGGGACGGCTGACCGAGGCCCGGGCGGCGGTGGCGGCCTCGGACGCGCGGGACTTCCAGGTGCCGATGGTGGTCGGCACCTACTCGGCGATCGCCCACGGCTTCCTCGCGGGCCCGGGCGGGCCGGGTGATCTCGCGGCCCTGCTCGGCCGCGAGCCCCGTCCGGCCCTGGAGGTCATCACCGAGGGGCGGTGACCACGGCGCGGGTGACCGCCGGTTGTGCGAGCCCCGACGCACGACACCGGCCCGCGCGCTCCGCGCGGGCCGGTGCCGTCATCCGGGGGGTGCTGTGTCACTCCATGGGCCGGGTGCCCTGGTCCGCGCTGCCGGCCTGCGGGCGGCGTCTGCGGTTGGCGGTGAGGAGCACAGGGACGCCCGCGGCGAGCAGGAGCGCGCCCGCCGCGCCGATGAGGGTCAGGTTTCCGGCACCGGTCTCGGGCAGTTGGCCGTGCGGCGGGTGGGGCTGGCCGGAGGGGTGGTGCGAGGGCGACGGAGAAGGAATGTGCGAGGGGGAGGGCGAGGGGGACGGGGATGGGGCCGACTGGGGCGGCGTGGCCGCGACCCGCGCCGTGGCGGGGCCCGACGTGACCGTGGTGGAGCCGGGCCCGGTGGCGGTGGCCACCGCGGTGTTGTCGATGTGCCCCTGGCGCAGGTCGGCCGCGGTGACGGTGTAGGTGCCCGTGCAGGTCGTCGACCCGCCGGGCGCCAGCGGCCCGGTGGGGCAGCTGATGGTGGGGGCGGTGCCGGAGCCGGAGAACGCGGTGTCGGCGACGGTGATGCCGGTGAGGGTGACGTTGCCGCTGTTGGTGGCCACCAGGGTGTAGGTGACGGTCTGGCCGGCGGCGGTCACCGTGGCCGGGGACGCGGACTTGGCGAGGGTGAGGGCCGGGGACCGGGTCAGCGTCACGGTGGCGGTGGCGGGGGGCGAGGTCACCGGGGGCCCGGAGGGCGGGGTGCCGGTCGCGGTGGCGGTGTTGGTGATCGTCCCGGCGTCGATGTCGGCCTGGGTGACGGTGTAGGTGGCCGTGCAGGTGATCGACGCTCCCGGCTCCAGGGGCGTCGACGGGCAGGTGATCACGGGCGGGGTGCCCTTGCCGGAGAAGGAGGTGTCCGTCACCGACAGGCCCGTCAGGGTGACGTTGCCGGTGTTGGTCACCACGTAGGAGTAGTCGAGGACCTGGCCGGGGGTGAGGGTGGCGACCACGGTGTTGCGCCGGTTGTTGCCGCCGCCGCCGTTGTTGCCCCCGCCGTTGTGGCCCCCGCCCCCGCCCCCGCCGCCGCCGGCGACGGACACGATCTTGTCGAGGGTGAGCGCGGCCGGAGGGCCGGTCACGGTGGCGGTGGCGGGCGGTGAGGTGACCGGGGGCCCGTAGGGCGGGGTGCCGGTCGCGGTGGCGGTGTTGGTGATCGTCCCGGCGGTGACGTCGGCCTGGGTGACGGTGTAGGTGGCCGAGCAGGTGAAACTCGCGCCGACGGGCAGGATGGCCGACGGGCAGGAGATCGCGGGCGGGGTTCCCGTGCCGGAGAACGAGGTGTCGGTGACGTTGATGTCCGTCAGGTCGACGTTCCCGGTGTTGGTCACCGTGAAGTAGTAGATGAGGGGCTCGCCGACGGCGATGGTGGTCATCAGGGTGTTGCGCCGGCTGTTGCCGCCGCTGCCGCCCCCGCCGGAGGTGATGGCGATCTTGTCGAGGGCCAGGCCGGCCTGGTTCTGCGGCGAGGTCACCGTCGCTGTGGCGGGCCCTGACGTGACCGGGGGCCCGGAGGGCGGGGTGCCGGTCGCGGTGGCGGTGTTGGTGATCGACCCGGCGGCCACGTCGGCCTGCGTCACCGTGTACGAGCCGGTGCAGGTCATCGACTCGCCCGGCGGCAGCGTGGTCGCCGGGCAGGAGATCGCGGGCGGGGTGCCCGTGCCGGAGAAGGAGGTGTCCGTCACCGACACCCCCGTCAGCGTGACGTTCCCGGTGTTCATCACGTCGTACGTGTAGGAGATCGTCTGACCGACCGTCAACGTGGTCACGGAGGTCGAGCGTCGGCTGTTGGTGCCGCCGCCGTTGTTCCCACCCCCGTTGTTCCCGCCGCCGCCGTTGTTCCCGCCCCCGCCGTTGCCTCCGGACGGTGCCCCGGCCTTCTGCAGGGAGATCGCCGCGCTCTGGATGGCGGCCAGGGTGGCGGTGGCGCCGGGCGCGGTGACCGTGGATCCGGTGGACGTCCGACCGGTGGCGGTGCCGATGCTCGTGACGCCGCCCGCGTCGATGTCCGCCTGGGTCACGGTGTACGGGGCGGTGCAGGTCGTCGCGGAGCCGGGGGCGAGGTCGGTCCCCTGGCACGAGACCACCAGCGGGCCCGCGGTGCCGCTGAAGGACGTGGTGGTGACCGTGACTCCGGTGAGCGGCTCGTCACCGTTGTTCGTGACCACGAAGGAGAAGGTCGCGTTCTCGCCGACCGTGTTGACGGTCGTCGGGGAGACCGACTGGGAGAGCGACAGCGAGGGCGACTGCGCCGCGGCCTTCCCGGCCAGGGGGAAGCCGGTGACGGACACGGTCGCCACGGCCGCCGCGGTCGTCAACGCCATCAGGGTCCGGCGGAGGACCCGCCGGGCCCTCGGCGCCCCCGAAGGCGGTCCGGACTCCCCCGAGTCGTGCGGCGGCCGGGTTGTGCGGACTCTCATGCGGGTACTCCCAGGTCGACTCGGGCACCGGCGCCCGAACACTGGCGCGGCGGGTGGGACGGCTTTGACGGTGTGAAACGCGAGCCGCGCATCCGTTCGCCGGAGGCACCCGGGCCGACCCGGTCGAACGACTGCGCACCATGTCACCGCACGCCTGCCGCCTCGGCAGCGGACATGCAAGGCCGGTTATCGCCCCGGGCAGTGCCGCGCGGCACCGTGAAACGCCCGAAAGGCACCTGATCGGTTGCCGTACGTCACCGCTCCGGCCGAGGTCCCGCAGGCGGGCCGTGCTCCCGGGGCGCCGGTCTCACCCGGTTCGGACCGCGGGGACCGTCCGGTTCCGGTCCGATCGGGGTGGGGCTCCTGCATCGGTGGTAGATCGGGCCTGCAACCGGGTGACCGCGCGGGCGGGGCTGCCCCGTGACGCCCGGGCCGACCGGCTACCCCTTCCGCCATGACCAACACCAGCAAGTACCTGCTCGCCGGCGGCCTCACGGTCGCGCTGGCCGTCCTCTCCACGGGTCCCGCGGCCGCGGGCCACGACGAGGGGGCCGAACACGGCGAGTCCGGATACACCCTGCCCTCGGGCGCGTGCTTCAACGCGCACGGCGACGCCGACGCCGACGGCATCGCCGCGGCATCGCCGGGTGTGCTGTCCGGCAACCTGATCCAGATCCCCGTCAACCTCGAGGCCAACGTCTGCGGCAACTCCATCGACATCGTCGGCCTGCTCAACCCGGCGGGCGGCGGCGGGGGCGGCGGCAACAACGGCGGTGGCAACAACGGGGGTGGCAACAACGGCGGTGGGGGCGGCAACAACGGCGGCGGCAGCAGCGGGGGCAACAGCTAGGAGCGCGCGGCGTCGAGCGGGGCGGGGGGAGCAGCCCACAGAAGTTGGCCCCCCCCCCCTTC